>NZ_JAALDU010000066.1 GCF_014145015.1 Dietzia sp. E1
CCGCGCCCGCGCCCACCCTCCGGACGCCGTCGCCGGGCCCGACCCGGCTCCCCAGCCCCCGCCGCGCCGGAGGACCGACCGGACCGACGACGACGAGGCCGGTGAGCACGCCGAACTGGCCGAGAACACCCTCGGCATGATGCTGGCCGCCCTCGACGTGGGGGCACTGCCCGTCGACCTCGCCGACGAACTCGAGGACGCCACCGACCGCGTCTCCATGGCCCGCCGCTTCTACAACGACGCCGTGCGGGACACCCGCGCCCTGCGCGACCAGACCGCCGTGCGCGTCCTGCGCCTGGCGGGCGGCGCACCCATGCCCGATTACGTCGAACTCGTCGACCCCCCGCCGGGACGGGACGCCTGACGGCGTGGCCGCGGACCGCGGGGGGAACGCGGTTGGGGCGGCGAGGTGAGGGCGACCTACACTGGTAGGCCTGAACACGTCGTCTGAGCCAGGAAAGGCCAATTTCGTGAGCGAGCCGCAGTCGAGCGAGAACACCACCGGAACAGCCCGCGTCAAGCGGGGCATGGCCGAGATGCTCAAGGGCGGCGTCATCATGGACGTCGTCACCGCCGAGCAGGCGAAGATCGCCGAGGACGCCGGTGCCGTGGCCGTCATGGCTCTCGAGCGTGTTCCCGCCGACATCCGCGCCCAGGGCGGCGTCGCTCGCATGAGCGACCCCGACCTGATCGACGGCATCATCGAGGCCGTCTCGATCCCGGTGATGGCCAAGGCCCGCATCGGCCACTTCGTCGAGGCCCAGATCCTGCAGGCACTCGGCGTGGACTACGTCGACGAGTCCGAGGTCCTCACCCCGGCCGACTACACCAACCACATCGACAAGTTCGCCTTCACCGTGCCGTTCGTCTGTGGCGCGACCAACCTCGGCGAGGCGCTGCGCCGCATCACCGAGGGCGCGGCCATGATCCGCTCCAAGGGTGAGGCCGGCACCGGCGACGTCTCCAACGCCACCACCCACATGCGGTCGATCCGCCAGCAGATCCGCAAGCTCCAGAGCCTGCCGGAGGACGAGCTGTACGTGGCGGCCAAGGAGCTGCAGGCCCCGTACGAACTCGTCAAGGAGGTCGCGGAGAAGGGCAAGCTCCCCGTGGTGCTGTTCACCGCCGGCGGCATCGCCACCCCCGCCGACGCCGCGATGATGATGCAGCTCGGCGCCGAGGGCGTCTTCGTCGGTTCCGGCATCTTCAAGTCCGGCAACCCGTCCGAGCGGGCCAAGGCGATCGTCAAGGCCACCACCTTCCACGACGACCCGGAGATGCTCGCGAACATCTCCCGCGGCCTCGGCGAGGCCATGGTCGGCATCAACGTCGACGACATCCCGGAGCCCCACCGGCTCGCCGAGCGGGGCTGGTGACCCGCCGGTGGCGAAGATCGAGGACATCCTCGACCTCGAGCGGATCGACCGCGACCTCTACCGGGGCCCCGCGATCCGCACCCATCTCCAGCGCACCTTCGGCGGACAGGTGGCCGGTCAGACCCTGACCGCCGCCGTCCGGACCGTGGACTCCGACAAGCACGTCCACTCTCTGCACGGGTACTTCATCCGCCCGGGGATCCCGGACGTGCCCACCGTCTATCAGATCGACCGACTGCGGGACGGGCGGAGCTTCGCCACCAGACGGGTCACCGCCATCCAGGAGGGCGAGCCGATCTTCACGATGTCGGCCTCGTTCCACCTGCGCGACCAGGACGGGATCGAGCACCAGGACCAGATGCCCCGCGTCGTCGACCCCGAGGAGATCCCCGTGCCCTCCGTCGACGACCTGGATGAGGTCCACCGCGTATTCGTCGACGAGTGGGCCCAGTGGGACATCCGGTTCGTCCCGCGTGACGGGATGCCGACCAGTTCCGCGCTGGCCGCGCAGCAGCGGGTGTGGTTCCGGTGCGTCGACACCCTCCCGGACGACGCGAACTTCCACGTGTGCACGCTGGCGTACATGTCCGACATGACCCTCCTGGGGTCGGCCAAGATCCCGCACCCGGACGAGCCGACCCAGGACGCCTCGCTCGACCACGCCATGTGGTTCATGCGTCCGTTCCGGACCGACGACTGGCTGCTCTACGACCAGACGTCCCCGTCCGCCTCCGGGGGGCGTGCCCTGACCCAGGGCCGGATCTTCGACCGGTCGGGTCGACTCGTGGCCGCCGTGACCCAGGAGGGACTGTCCCGGCGACTCAATCCCGGGGCGCAGTCGTTCCCCGTGGACACCTCCGGCTCCACCTCGGTGTCGTGAGCGGGCCCGCACCGACGATCGGGGTCCTCGCCCTCCAGGGCGACGTGGCCGAGCACATCCGTCACCTCGAGACAGTCGGCGCCCGGGCCGTCCCGGTGCGCCGACGGTCCGAGCTGGACGCGGTGGACGGCCTGGTCCTGCCGGGAGGCGAGTCGACCACGATGAGTCGACTGCTGGACGTGTACGAGCTGCACGAGCCCGTGGCCGAGCGAATCTCCGGCGGCATGCCCGTCTACGGGTCGTGCGCCGGCATGATCCTGCTCGCCTCGGACGTCCTGGACACCCGGGCCGACGCGACCTGGTTCTCCGCGATCGACATGACGGTCCGCCGAAACGCCTTCGGACGGCAGGTCGACTCGTTCGAGGCCGACCTCGTCGTCGACGCCCTCGGCGGTGACCCGGTACGCACGGTGTTCATCCGCGCGCCCTGGGTCGAATCGGTCGGGCCCGACGTCGAGGTCCTCGCCGACGTCCGCGCCTCCGACGGCCGGGACCACGTGGTCGCGGTGCGGCAGGGCAACGCCCTGGCCACCTCGTTCCACCCCGAGATCACCGACGACGTGCGCGTCCACGGGTACTTCCTCGACATGGTGCGGCAGGCCACCTCGTAGACTGGGCGGTCAGCGGACCTCTACGAGGCCCCGCGCCGGGCCGCCGGACGGCGGGACCCGGTCCCCAGACCCCCGGAGGGCGGAACATCAATGGCAGGCCATTCCAAGTGGGCCACCACCAAGCACAAGAAGGCGGCGATCGACGCCAAGCGCGGCAAGCTCTTCGCCAAGCTCGTCAAGAACATCGAGGTGGCCGCCCGCACGGGCGGCGGTGACCCCGCCGGAAACCCCACTCTCTACGACGCCATCCAGAAGGCCAAGAAGAACTCCGTCCCGGCCGACAACGTCGAGCGCGCCCGCAAGCGCGGCGCCGGCGAGGAGGCGGGCGGTGCCGAGTGGGAGACCATCATGTACGAGGGCTACGGCCCGAACGGCGTGGCCATGCTCATCGAGTGTCTGACCGACAACCGCAACCGCGCCGCCGGCGAGGTGCGTACGGCGATGACCCGCAACGGCGGCAACCTCGCCGACCCCGGCTCCGTGGCGTACCTGTTCGCCCGCAAGGGCGAGATCGTCCTGGACAAGGGCGATCTGACCGAGGACGACGTCCTCATGGCCGTGCTCGACGCCGGCGCAGAGGAGGTCAACGACCTCGGCGAGCAGTTCGAGGTGGTCTGCGAGCCCACCGACCTGGTCGCGGTGCGCACCGCCCTGCAGGAGGCCGGGATCGACTACGAATCGGCCGAGTCGGGCTTCCGGGCGTCCGTAGAGGTCACGGTCGACGCCGACGGTGCCGCCAAGGTCTTCAAGCTGATCGACGCGCTCGAGGACTCCGACGACGTGCAGAACGTCTACTCGAACATGGACGTCCCCGAGGACGTGCTGGCGAGCCTCGACGTCTGACGGCCGACCCCACTGGTAGGGTCTCGAACGTAGGTTCTACCACTGGTCGAGGAGAGGTCGCAGATGCGCGTCATGGGTGTGGACCCGGGGCTGACCCGGTGCGGGCTCGCCCTCATCGAGACCGCCCCGGGTCGCGCGGTCACGGCGCTCGACGTGGACGTGGTGCGCACGACCTCCGACGAGCCGCTCGAGCGGCGCCTGCGGGCCGTGCACTCCGTGGCCGACGAGTGGATGGAGATCCACCGCCCGGACGTGGTGGCCATCGAGCGCGTGTTCGCGCAGAACCAGGTCTCGACCGCCATGGGTACCGCTCAGGCGGCGGGTGTCGTCGCGCTGGCGGCGGCCTACCGGGAGATCCCCGTGGCGTTCCACACCCCGTCGGAGGTCAAGGCGGCGATCACCGGTAGCGGGCGCGCGGACAAGAAGCAGATGACCCTCATGATCACCCGCATCCTGGGTCTGCAGAAGCCGCCGAGCCCGGCCGACGCCGCGGACGCGCTCGCCCTTGCCGTGTGTCACAGTTGGCGCGCGCCCATGCAGGGTCGGGTCGCCTCGCTCGATGCCCACGTCGCCCGCTCGCGGGCCGGCTTCGAGGCGAAGGTCGCGGCCGCCAGGGAAGCGGCGGCATCGGACGGGACCGGGCGGCGCGACCCGGCCGCCGACCAGGAACGCGCCCGGGCGGCCGCCCGGGGCATGGCGCGGACGAAAGGAGTGCGCTGGTGATCGCCTCGATCCGGGGGACGGTGGCCGAGATCGGTCTGGACCGCTGCGTCGTGGAGACCGGAGGCGTCGGTGTCCTCGTACACGCGACCCCGGCCGCGCTCGCGGGACTGCGGCGCGGCGCGGAGGGCATGCTCCACACTGAACTCGTGGTCCGCGAGGACTCGCTCACCCTCTACGGTTTCGACTCCGTCGACGCGCGGCAGCTGTTCCTCACCGTGCAGGCCGTCTCCGGCGTCGGACCTCGGCTCGCGCTGGCGATCGTCGCCACACTCGAACCCGAGGCCCTCATCCGCGCACTCGGGACCGGAGACGTCAAGGCGCTGACCCTGGTACCGGGCGTCGGCAAGCGCACTGCCGAGCGGATGGTCCTCGAGCTCAAGGACAAGGTCGGCCCGGTGCCGGACGGTGACGCCGCGTCCTCCGTGGTCGGGAACGGGCGCGCGCCGGCCGCCACCGAGGTGGCCGACGCCCTGGAGGGACTGGGCTTCTCCGCCGCGGAGGCCGAGAAGACCGCCACCGCCGTACTGGACTCACAGCCCGACCTCGATCCCGCGCAGGCTCTGCGCCTGGCCCTCAAGTCTCTCGGTAAGCGCTGATGACGGGACAGTTCGACACCGCGGGTGGCGGCGCTGACGCCGGGGACGGGCACGAGGCGGAGCTCTCGGCCTCGCTCACCCCGTTCGACACCGACGTCGAGGGCGCGTTGCGGCCACGCAGCCTCGGGGAGTTCATCGGGCAGGAGACCGTCCGCGAGCAACTCGATCTGGTCCTCACCGCCGCCACCCGCCGCGGAGTCGTACCCGATCACCTGCTCTTCTCCGGACCGCCGGGGCTGGGCAAGACGAGTCTGGCCATGATCGTGGCCGCCGAGCTCGGCGGTTCGCTGCGCATCACGTCCGGCCCGGCCCTCGAGCGCCCCGGGGATCTCGCCGCGATGCTCTCCAACCTCATCGAGGGCGACGTGCTGTTCATCGACGAGATCCACCGCATCGCCCGGCCGGCCGAGGAGATGCTGTACCTCGCCATGGAGGACTTCCGCATCGACATCATGGTGGGCAAGGGGCCCGGGGCCACGTCGATCCCACTGGAGATCGCCCCGTTCACCCTGGTCGGTGCCACTACGCGCTCCGGCGCGCTCACCGGTCCGCTGCGTGACCGCTTCGGGTTCACCGCGCACATGGACTTCTACACCGACGCTGACCTGGCCCGGATCGTCACCCGCGCGGCCGAGATCCTCGCCATCCCCGTCGACCCCGACGCCGCCCTGGAGATCGCCGGTCGTTCCCGCGGCACGCCCCGGATCGCCAACCGCCTGCTGCGGCGCGTCCGCGACTTCGCCGAGGTACGGGCGGACGGCCGCATCACCGTGCCCGTCGCGCGCGCGGCCCTCGAGGTGTACGAGGTCGACGAGCTGGGACTCGATCGCCTGGATCGCGCCGTGCTACGCGCGCTGCTCGTCCAGCACGAGGGCGGACCGGTGGGCCTGAGCACGCTGGCCGTGGCGGTGGGGGAGGAGTCGACCACCCTGGAGGAGGTCTGCGAGCCCTTCCTCGTCCGCGCGGGCCTGCTCGCCCGGACCCCCCGGGGACGCATCGCGACCGCCGCGGCGTGGGACCACCTCGGGCTCACCCGCCCCGACAAGACGCCCTCCGAGCCGATGCTGCCGGTCGAGGTCGACCGGGGCCCCGGCGCGCGCGGCTGAGCCCCGGGCTGGCATCCTCGGACGGGACCGTCCGTAGCCCGGACCCGACCCACCGGACCCGGAACCCGCGGGTCCACACCAGGAGGATCCCATGGGACTGGAACTGCTGCTGCCGTTGATGATCATCGTGCTGCTCGTGCTGATGTTCATGCAGAGTTCGAAGCAGCGCAGGGCGATGAAGGAACTGCGGGAGATGCAGGAGTCCCTCACAGTGGGGGACCACGTGCTCACCACTTCCGGCCTGCACGCCACGATCGTCGCCGTGGAGGCGGACACCCTCGAGCTGGAGATAGCGCCCGGGATCCGAACCCGCTGGGACCGGCGCGTCATCCGCGAGAAGTTCGACAGCTCCGCCGCGCCGGAAACCGGACCGGGGACCGACGCCTCGGGTTCCCGGTAGTCGACTACCGGCGAGTAGTGTAGTGGGGCCGACCAGCCGGAGGCCTCAGACGAAGACCGAGAGAGATCACCTGTGTCGCCAGTACGTTCTCGAGGCGCCGACGCCCGCCCCAGACCCTGGGCGCTGCTGTCCAGCTTCTTCCTGGTGCTGTTCATCCTCTTCCTCGCCGCGTTCGCCGTGGCGGACAGGGGCCTGACCCCGAAGCTGGGGATCGACCTCCAGGGCGGCACCCGTGTCACGCTGATCCCCAAGGGCGATCCCGACGAGGCCGACCTGCGGCTCGCGCAGGACATCATCCGCGACCGCGTCGACGGTCTCGGCGTCGCCGGGACCACCGTCGTCATCGAGGGCAGCAACATCGTCCTCACCGTGCCCGGCGAGGACTCCAGCCAGGCACGCGACCTCGGCACGACCTCCCAGCTGACCATCAGGCCGGTACTCGAGGTGCAGCCCGTCGCCGAGGGTGACCGTGAACCGGTCCCCGCTGACAAGGGCGACCGCGACGCCGTGGCCGCCGCCGTCGAGGAGGCGCGCGCGGAACGTCAGGGCGAGCCCGCCGAGCTCATCGAGAAGCTGCCCACCTTCCGGTGCCCTGAACGTGACGTTCTCGCCGGCTTCGACGACCCGGCGCAGGCGCTCATCGCCTGCGGGGAGGGCGCCAAGTACGTCCTCGGGCCGGTCCCGCTTCTCGTCGGTGAGCCCGAGGACGGGCAGCGACTCGACGGTCAGCAGATCGTCAAGGACTCCGTGAGCCACGGATTCAACCAGCAGGCCGGCAAGAACGAGGTGTCGTTCCGGTTCAACGCCGGACCCGGCGAACAGGGCAGCGCCACCTGGTCACGCCTGACGCAGGAGAACCTCCAGCGTCAGATCGCGATCCTCCTCGACGGCGAGGTGATCAGCGCCCCCGTCGTGCAGGGCGTCACGCCGGTCGGGTCCGCGACCTCCATCACCGGTGACTTCACTATCGACGAGGCGGCCTCACTCGCCGCCAACCTTCGCTATGGCGCGCTGCCCATCTCCTTCGAGGACCCCAACGTCGACAACGTCCCGGCCTCCCTCGGGCTCGCGTCCCTCGAGGCGGGACTGCTCGCCGGCGCGATCGGCTTCCTGCTGGTACTGGCCTACTCCGCGTTCTTCTACCGCCTGCTCGGCGTCCTCGCGTTCGTCTCGCTGCTGCTGTCCTTCCTGCTGACCTATGTCGTCCTGGTCTTCCTCGGATACACGGTCGACTACAGCCTCGACCTGGCCGGGATCGCCGGCCTGGTGATCGGCATCGGTATGACGGCCGACTCCTACGTCGTGTTCTTCGAGCGGATCAAGGACGAGTTGCGCGACGGGCACCGGTTCAGATCCGCCGTGCCGCGGGCCTGGAAGAGCGCCGGCCGCACCATCGTCACGGGCAACATGGTCAGTCTCATCGGCGCCGTCGTGCTCTACCTGCTCGCCAGCGGAGAGGTACGCGGCTTCGCCTTCACTCTCGGCCTCACGACCGTCATGGACGTGTTCGTGGCCTTCACCGTGACCTGGCCGCTCGTCTACCTGGCCTCGACCCGGCCCCTGTTCGCCAAGCCGTCGGCCAACGGCATGGGCCGGATGGAGAACCTCCAGGCGGCTGCCGCCGAGCAGCGCCGACTCGACCGCCGGGCGGAGAAGGA
Organism: Dietzia sp. E1; assembly: GCF_014145015.1. Taxonomy (GTDB): domain Bacteria; phylum Actinomycetota; class Actinomycetes; order Mycobacteriales; family Mycobacteriaceae; genus Dietzia; species Dietzia cinnamea_A. Next base: position 8,194 of record NZ_JAALDU010000066.1, read on the forward strand.
GGCCGAGGAGACCGCGGATCGCGGGGTCACGGCGACCATCCGCGGCCCGGGCGGCGACACGCTCACCGAGCCCCGGATCGACCGACCCGCCACCGACGAGGAGGAGGGCCGATGAGCACGCCCACCAGCACCACCACCGAGAGCGACGCCCCGGCCGGCGAGCCGACCGGCAGCCTGTTCACCCGGCTCTACACCGGCACCGGCGCATTCGGGATCGTCGCCAATCGACGCAAGTTCTACGTGCTGACCGTGGTCATCGTCGCCATCTGCCTGGCCAGCATCATCTTCCGCGGCTTCACCTTCGGCATCGACTTCACCGGCGGTACCAAGCTCTCGATGCCCGCGGGCAATCATGATCAGGACCGCGTGGCCGCGGTCGTCGAGGAGTCCATCGGTGAGGAGCCCCAGACCGTCCAGGTCGTCGGCGCCGGTGACGCGCGGATCGTCGAGGTCGAGACCCGGTTCCTCACCAGTGACGAGATCCGCGCCGCCAAGAACGCGATGTTCGAGGAGTTCCAGCCCGTCACCGCCGACGGGGTCGCCTCCGTCGAGGCGATCGGCGACTCCGCCCGCAGCGAGAGCTGGGGCGGGCAGGTCACGCAGAACGCGCTGATCGCCCTCGGCGTGTTCCTCGTCATCGTGTTCGGGTACATCGCCTTCCGCTTCGAGTGGCAGATGGCCACGGCGGCGATCGTCGCGCTGCTGTTCGACGTGGTGACCACCGCCGGGATCTACTCGATCATCGGCTTCGAGGTCACTCCCGCCACGGTCATCGGACTGCTGACAATCCTCGGTTTCTCTCTGTACGACACGGTGATCGTGTTCGACAAGGTCGAGGAGAACACGCGGGGCATCAGACATACCGCCACACGGACCTACGCCGAGGAGGCCAACCTCGGCGTCAACCAGACGCTCATGCGGTCGATCCACACCACCATCATCGGGGTCCTGCCGCTGCTGGCGCTGGTCGTGATCGCCGTGTGGATCCTCGGTGTGGGTACGCTGCTGGACCTCGCCCTGGTCCAGATGGTCGGTATCGTCACCGGCACCTTCTCCTCCGTGTTCCTCGCGACGCCACTGCTGGTCTCGCTGAAGAACCGTGATCCCGACATCCGACGCCAGACCGCCAGGGTCCTGGCCCGACGCGAGAAGGCCGAGGCCATCGCATGACCGACTCATCCGTCACCCACGTCTCACCGATCATCAGCTCCTCCGTCGAGCGTCTGATGCGCCGCGTCGAGGACTTCCCGTCCGCGGGCGTCCAGTTCTGCGACCTCACGCCCGTGCTCGCCGACCCCGACGGCTTCGACGCCGTCGTCCGCGGGCTCATCGCCGGTCACGAGATCGGCACCGTCGACTACGTCGCCGGTCTCGACGCGCGCGGCTTCCTGCTCGCCGGAGCCGTCGCCGTGCGCCTCCACACCGGCGTCCTGGCCGTCCGGAAAGCGGGCAAGCTCCCGCCGCCCGTGCACTCGCGCTCCTACGAGCTCGAGTACGGCGCCGCCACGCTCGAACTGCCCGCCGACGGGCTCGACCTGCGCGGTAAGCGGGTCCTCGTCGTCGACGACGTCCTCGCCACCGGTGGCACCCTCACCGCGACGGTCGGCCTGCTGGAGGACTGCGGCGCAGTCGTCGCCGGCCTGTCCGTCGTCCTCGAGATCCCCGGTCTCGGGGGCCGGGATAGACTGGCCGGCACACCGCTGACCTGCCTCACGGTCGCGTGACCCCCGGCCGCTCCTGACGGCCCGACACTGCAGGGAGGAGCCGGAGATGACGCAGCGCCAGAACCCCGCCGGCAACCCCGACCGGAGCGGCCACACGGCTAAGAAGGCTACGCCGCAGCCCACCACCCAGCCGCTGCCGGTGATCCCCGGCTCCCGGCCGTCCGCCGGGCGCCGGGTCCGGGCGCGATGGGCGCGTCGCCTCACCTCCGGTCTCACGGTCACCTCCACACCCGCGGTGCTCGAACCGCTCGTGCGCGTCCACCGCATCCACCACGCCAAGGCGGACGTCGGGCTCCTGGCTCGCGCCTACACCCTCGCCGAACGCCAGCACGAGGGCGTGTACCGCAAGTCCGGCGACCCCTACATCACGCACCCGCTGGCGGTGGCCACCATCTGCGCCGAGATGGGGATGGACACCACCACGCTCGTCGCCGCCCTCCTGCACGACACGGTCGAGGACACCGACTACTCGCTCGAACAGCTCGAGGCGGACTACGGGGGAGAGGTCGCCCACCTGGTGGACGGCGTCACCAAGCTGGACAAGGTCGACTTCGGCGAGGCCGCCGAGGCGGAGACCATCCGCAAGATGATCATCGCCATGGCGCACGACCCCCGCGTCCTGGTCATCAAGGTGGCCGACCGCCTGCACAACATGCGGACCATGCGCTTCCTCCCGCCCGAGAAGCAGGTGAAGAAGGCCCGCGAGACCCTCGAGGTGATCGCCCCGCTCGCGCACCGGCTCGGCATGGCCACCGTGAAGTGGGAACTCGAGGACCTCGCCTTCGCGATCCTCGAGCCCAAGAAGTACCAGGAGATCGTCCGGCTGGTGGCCGACCGCGCACCCAGCCGCGACGTCTACCTCAACACCGTGATCAACCGGGTCAAGGCCGACCTGGAGAAGGCCAACATCCAGGCCCGCGTCGAGGGCCGGCCGAAGCACTACTGGTCGATCTATCAGAAGATGATCGTCCGCGGGCGGGAGTTCGACGAGATCCACGACCTCGTGGGCATCCGCGTCCTGTGCGACGACGTCCGGGACTGCTACGCGGCGATCGGCGTCGTCCACTCGACCTGGAAACCCATGCCGGGCCGGTTCAAGGACTACATCGCCCAGCCCCGCTTCGGCGTCTACCGCTCCCTGCACACGACCGTGATCGGGCCCGACGGGAAACCGCTGGAGATCCAGATCCGCACGCACGAGATGCACCGCAACGCCGAGTACGGCATCGCCGCGCACTGGCGGTACAAGGAGACCCGCGGCAAGCACAACGGCGACCCCGCCGAGGTCGACGAGATGGCATGGATGCGCCAGCTCCTGAGCTGGCAGCGCGAGGCCGCCGACCCGGGGGAGTTCCTCGACTCCCTCCGGTTCGAGATGACCAGCAAGGAGATCTTCGTCTTCACCCCCAAGGGCGACGTGATCAACCTGCCGGTCGGCGCGACCCCCGTGGACTTCGCCTACGCGGTGCACACCGAGGTCGGCCACCGCTGCATCGGCGCCCGGGTCAACGGCAAGCTCGTCGCCCTCGAGCGCCCGCTCGAGAACGGCGAGGTGGTGGAGGTCTTCACCTCCAAGGACCCCAACGCGGGACCGAGCCTGGACTGGCAGAAGTTCGTGGTCTCCGGCCGCGCCAAGAGCTCGATCCGGCAGTGGTTCGCCAAGGAGCGCCGCGAGGAGGCTCTCGAGCGCGGGAAGGACCTCATCACCCGCGAGGTACGTCGCGGTGGCGTCCCCGTCCACCGGGTGTTCTCCAACGAGTCGATCGCCGGCGTCGCCCGCGAACTCGGCTTCACCGATGTCACCGCCCTGTACACGGCGATCGGCGAGAACCACGTCTCCGCCAAGACGGTGGTCGGGCGTCTCGTCGCGGCCCACGGCGGCGTCGACGAGGTCACCGAGGAGCTCGCGGACCGGTCGCGGGACAAGACCATCACCCCGCACCGCCCCACGCCCGCGGGCGCCGGCGTCCTCGTCGGGGGCGTGGAGGACGTCCACGCCAAGCTCGCCCGCTGCTGCACACCGGTGCCCGGCGACGAGGTCCTGGGCTTCATCACCCGCGGCGGCACGGTGAGCGTCCACCGGACGGACTGCACCAACGCCACGGACCTCCACCGCGAACCCGAGCGATTGGTCAAGGTCGAGTGGACGCCACAGCCGGGGGCCCTGTTCCTCGTGGCCATCCAGGTCGAGGCGCTGGACCGGCACCGGCTCCTGTCCGACGTCACCAAGGTGCTGGCCGACGAAAAGGTCAACATCCTGTCCGCGTCGGTGCAGACCGCAGGTGACGACCGGGTCGCGATCTCCCGGTTCACATTCGAGATGGCCGACCCCAAGCATCTGGGCCACGTCCTCAACGCGGTCCGTCGGGTCGAGGGCGTCTTCGACGCCTACCGGATGACGTCCAACTCCTAGGCCCGGCGAGCGCCGGAGCCGCACGAACGACTTCGCCCCGGCCGGATGGCCGGGGCGGTGTCGTCCAGGTCGCGATCCGGGCGGGCCCGGGCCGGGTCACTCCTCGGGCAGACCCTCCTGCGCGTCGACCGTGACCTTCTCGATCTGGACCGGACGCTTGGGCGCCTGGTAGTCCTCGCTCATCGGATCGTTGCTCTTGATCCCGCCCTCGGCGATCCGGTCCAGGACCTCGAGCCCCGACTCACCGATGGTGCCCATGACCGAGTACTCGGGCGGGAGCATGGAGTCCTCGTAGACGAGGAAGAACTGGCTGCCCGCACTGTTCGGCGCCTGGGACTTGGCCATGGCGACCGTGCCGCGCGGGTAGACCGACATCCCGGAGCCGTCCTCCGCCACGGGGAGATCGGTGGGCGGCTCGTCGACGATGGAGTAGCCGGGACCCGAGAGGCCGGTGCCGGTCGGATCCCCGCACTGCAGCACGGAGAGCTCGGCGCCCTCCTCACCGATGGTCAGGCGGTGGCACTCGGTGTCGTCGAAGTAGGACTGCTCGGCCAGATGCACGAAGCTCTCGACGTTGCAGGGGGCCCCGGCCCGGTCCAGCTCGAGCGGGATGTCCCCGGCGTTGGTCGCGATGGTGATCTGTGCGGTACCCCGGCGGGGCTGGTCGCCGCTCGGCGGCTCCACCTCGCGCCTGGTCTCCTCGATCTCGTCGATCTGCTCGTTGAAGCGCTCGGCCTCTTCGACCACCTCGGGGCCCTGGTCCTCGAACTGCGCGGGATCGACCTTCTCCACGGGGGTCTCCGCCGGGTACTCGCAGGTGACCCAGTTGGCCGCGTACTCCTCGGCGCGCGCCTGCTCGGTCTTGTTCCAGACCACGACCCCGACGATCCCCAGCAGGACCACCACGACGACAGCGGCGCCGGCGATCTTGAGCTGCTTCTCGCGGCGAGCCTGGGCCTCCATCTGCTCGCGCAGGCGCTGGCGCGCCTCGGCTCGGCGTTCCTGGTTGGTGGACACTGACCCTCCTGGGGACCTGGACTAGGCTGGAACGGTCGGCCGGATCGACTCGCCGGGTCTCCTCACGGAGGCCCCGGGGACGGTCCGGCCCAGGGTCCTTGTCTACCAGGTCGGGCAACGTCGATCGCACACCACTCCGGTGTCGGACCGCGTTGACCCGACGCCGCGCGCCAGGCGCCGTGGATTGTCGAAGAAAGGGAGTACGGGACGTGCAGATCGTCGGTTTCCCCGCCGGGATGTTCCAGACCAACTGCTACATCGTGTCCGACGACGCGGGGGACTGCGTGATCGTGGACCCGGGCCAGGACGCCGAGGAGCAGGTGCGCCGCCAGGTCTCGGAGGCGGGCCTGCGGCCGCGTGCGGTGCTGCTCACCCACGGTCACCTCGACCACATCTGGAACGCCCGGCAGGTCGCGGACCACTACCGCGTCCCCGCCTACATCCACCCCGACGACCGCCCGATGCTGTCTGATCCCGGCAAGGGCCTGTCGCTCGACCTGTCGGCCATGCTCAAGGACATGACGTTCACCGAGCCCGCCGAGGTCGTCGAGGTTTTCGACGGCGACACCCTGCGGTTCGGGTCGATGACCTTCGACGTGGACCACGCCCCCGGCCACAGCCCCGGTTCGGTGTCCTTCCGGATCACCGTGCAGACCGAAGAGGGACCGCGGATGGCGGTCCTCGGTGGCGACGTACTGTTCCAGGACGGGGTCGGCCGTACCGACCTGCCGGCGGGGGACACCGAGGTGCTCATGCAGTCGATCGCCAAGAAGTTCCTCGTCCTGGATGACGACGCGGTGGTCCTGCCCGGACACGGCCCGTCCACCACGATCGGTCGCGAGCGCCGGTCCAACCCCTTCCTGCGCGACCTCTAGACCAACCGGCGCCCCCGCCCCCTATCTGACCCGAGGACTTTCCCTGTGACCGGCACCGAGAAGAAGACCGCCCTCAAGGCCCCCAAGGGCGTGCCCGACTACGTCCCCCCGGCGTCGGCCGGGTTCGTCGCCGTCCGCGACGCGATCACCACCGCCGCCCGGCGCGCCGGCTACGGCCACATCGAGCTGCCGATCTTCGAGGACACGGCGCTGTTCGCCCGCGGGGTGGGCGAGTCCACGGACGTGGTCTCCAAGGAGATGTACTCGTTCGAGGACAGGGGCGGCCGCAGCGTCACGCTGCGGCCCGAGGGCACGGCGGGGGTCATGCGTGCGGTGATCGAGCACGGGCTGGACCGCGGACAGCTGCCGGTCAAGCTCTGTTACGCCGGGCCGTTCTTCCGGTACGAGCGGCCGCAGGCCGGCCGCTACCGGCAGCTCCAGCAGGTCGGGATCGAGGCCATCGGGGTGGACGACCCCGCCCTCGACGCCGAGGTGATCGCCGTGGCCGACGAGGCGTTCCGGTCGCTCGGCCTGACCGGCTTCCGCCTCGAGCTCACCTCGCTCGGCGACGAGACGTGCCGCCCGCAGTACCGCGAGCGGCTGCAGGCGTTCCTCGCCGGCTTGGATCTCGACGAGGCGACGCGTGAGCGCGCGCGGATCAACCCGCTGCGCGTGCTCGACGACAAGCGCCCCGAGGTGCGTGAGCAGCTCGAGGACGCGCCGCTGATGATCGATCACCTCTCGGACGCCAGCGCCGAGCACTTCGCGACCGTGCGGGCGCACCTGGACGCGCTCGGCGTGCCGTACACGGTCAACCCCCGCATGGTCCGCGGCCTGGACTACTACACCAAGACGACCTTCGAGTTCGTTCACGACGGCCTCGGCGCGCAGTCCGGGATCGGCGGCGGAGGACGCTACGACGGGCTGATGGAGCAGCTCGGTGGCCAGGCTCTGTCGGGCATCGGCTTCGGGATCGGTGTCGACCGCACGGTGCTGGCGCTCCAGGCCGAGGGGATCGATCCCGCGGCGCAGGGGCGGGTCGACGTGTACGGCGTCGCGCTCGGGGCGGCGGCCAAGGCGGCGATGGTGCCGGTCCTGGCGGAGTTCCGCCGCAACGGGCTGCGGGCGGACATGGCGTACGGCGACCGGGGCATGAAGGGTGCGTTCAAGGCGGCGGACCGGTCGGGCGCGGCGGTCACGGTCGTCATCGGTGAGAACGAGCTCGAGACCGGCACCGCAGTGGTCAAGACGATGTCCACCGGCGAGCAGGAGCCGGTTCCGCTCGAGGCGATCCTCGGGCACGTCACCCGGGCCGTCGAGCGCTGACTCCTCCGGCGCGTCAGAGCTGCGCGCGGAAGGTGTCGCAGGCCTGCACGGAGCCCTGCTCGTAGCCGGTGAGGAACCACTGCCTGCGCATCTCGGACGAGCCGTGGGTCCACGAGCGGGGGTCGACGCGCCCGCCTCCGGTGCGCTGGATGTGGTCGTCGCCGATGGCCTCCGCGGTTTGGACGATCGCGTCCACGTCCTGCGGGGTCAGGCTCTCCAGCAGCGGCGGGCCGCCGTCGGGCGCCGGGGTGGAGGTCGCGTAGTGGGCCCAGAGCCCCGCGTAGCAGTCGGCTTGGAGCTCGACGCGGACCGCTCCGGACGACGGGCCCTGAGGGTCCTGCTGCGAGCGTCGGATGTCGCCGAGCATGGTCTGCAGGTGGTGGCCGAACTCGTGCGCGACGACGTACATCTGCGCCGCGCCGGAGGGCGGCCCGCCGAGTCGCCCCACGAGGACGCTGTCGAAGAACGAGGGATCGATGTAGACGGTCTGCCCGGCCGGGCAGTAGAAGGGGCCGATGTCGGAGGAGGCGGCCCCACAGCCGGTGTCGACGGCGCCGCTGAAGACGGTGGTCCGCGGCTGCTCCCAGCGCATACCGACCTGATCCGGGAGCTGGGTCGTCCAGACGTCCTCGAGGCTCTCCGTGGTGGCGACGATGCGGCAGATCGTGTCGGTGTTGGCCTGCTGCAGGTCGCACTGGTCGATGTGGGACTGGATCTGCTGCGCGGAATCGGAACCCTGTCCCTGAGCACCGGTGGGACCGGTGGTTCCGGTGTCCAGGCCCAGCTGGCCCGGGTCGACACCGAGGAACAGCGCGATGAGGACGACGGCGAGGCCGCCGATCCCTCCGCCGACGGCGATCCCCCGGCGACCTCCCCGGCCCCCGCCGGAGACTCCGCTGGTGTCGAGCCTCCCGCCCTGTCGAAACGTCATGATCTCCGCCTTCCGGGTGGTGCGTCGCCCGGTCTGTGGTGGACGTAGACTGTTCCCCGTCCGAGCCCGTGGCCGGCCGTGGGGTCGTCCCGTCGGTGCTCACGCTCAGGCGATCACATCATACTTTCCCCGACGAGAGGACCACCGTAGTGCTGCGCACCCATTCCGCCGGCCAGCTCCGAGCCGCCGATGCCGGTGACACTGTCACCCTGGCCGGCTGGGTTGCACGCCGCCGGGATCACGGCGGCGTCATCTTCGTCGACCTGCGCGACGCCTCGGGCGTGTGCCAGGTGGTCTTCCGTTCCGAGGACGTGGCCGAGCGCGCCCACCGCCTGCGCAACGAGTACTGCGTGGCGGTCACCGGTGTCGTCGACCGTCGTCCGGAGGGGTCGGAGAACCCGAACCTGGCCTCGGGCGAGATCGAGATCGACGTCACGTCGTTCGAGGTCCTGGGCGAGGCGGCGGCGCTGCCGTTCCAGCTCGACGACGAGGTGGGGGAGGAGGCGCGTCTGCGTCACCGGTACCTCGACCTGCGTCGCGAGGGCCCGGGCGCGGCGCTGCGGCTGCGGTCGAAGGTCAACGCCGCGGCCCGCGGCGTGCTGGCCCGTCACGACTTCGTCGAGATCGAGACCCCCACGCTGACCCGCTCTACCCCGGAGGGCGCGCGCGACTTCCTCGTGCCGGCCCGCCTGCAGCCGGGTACGTTCTACGCCCTCCCGCAGTCTCCGCAGCTGTTCAAGCAGCTGCTCATGGTGGCCGGGATGGAGAAGTACTACCAGTTGGCCCGCTGCTACCGCGACGAGGACTTCCGTGCCGACCGGCAGCCGGAGTTCACGCAGCTCGACGTGGAGATGAGCTTCGTCGACCAGGACGACGTGATCGCTGTGGCGGAGGAGATCCTCACCGAGGTGTGGGCGACCGCCGGGTACGAGATCACCACGCCGATCCCGCGGATGACATACGACGAGGCGATGCGCCGGTACGGCTCCGACAAGCCGGATCTGCGCTTCGACATCGAGCTCGTCGAGTGCACGGAGTTCTTCGCCGACACCCCGTTCCGGGTGTTCAAGGCGCCCTACGTCGGCGCGGTCGTCATGAAGGGCGGGGCGTCGCAGCCGCGTCGTCAGCTCGACGCCTGGCAGGAGTGGGCCAAGCAGCGCGGCGCCAAGGGGCTCGCGTACATCCTGGTCGGGGACGACGGCGAGCTGGGCGGCCCGGTCGCCAAGAACCTGTCGGACGCCGAGCGGGCCGGCATCGCCGCCCACGTCGGCGCGGAGCCGGGTGACTGCATCTTCTTCGGCGCCGGCGCGGTGAAGTCCACGCGTGCCCTGCTCGGTGCCGCCCGCGGCGAGATCGCCGCGAAGCTGGGGCTGATCGACCCGACGAAGTGGGCGTTCACCTGGGTCGTCGACGCCCCGATGTTCGAGCCCGCCGACGACGCCACGGCGGCCGGCGACGTGGCCGTGGGCTCCGGCGCGTGGACGGCGGTGCACCACGCCTTCACCTCGCCCAAGCCCGAGCACCTGGACACCTTCGACACCGATCCGGGCTCGGCGCTCGCCTACGCGTACGACATCGTGTGCAACGGCAACGAGATCGGCGGCGGCTCGATCCGTATCCACCGCAAGGACATCCAGGAGCGGGTGTTCGGTGTCATGGGCATCTCGGCCGAGGAGGCGCAGGAGAAGTTCGGCTTCCTGCTCGACGCCTTCTCCTACGGCGCCCCGCCGCACGGCGGCATCGCGTTCGGCTGGGATCGCATCTGCGCCCTGCTGGCCGGGACCGAGTCGATCCGCGACGTCATCGCGTTCCCCAAGTCGGGTGGCGGCGTGGACCCGCTGACCGATGCGCCGGCGCCGATCACCGCGCAGCAGCGCAAGGAGTCCGGCATCGACGCCAAGCCGGTGCAGCGCGGCCAGTCCGCCCCGCCCGCGGAGGCCCCGGCGCAGTAGTCGTCGAACGCGGGGTCGGGCCCGCGGCGTGGTCGTCTCCGGCCGTGCCGCGG
>NZ_JAALDU010000067.1 GCF_014145015.1 Dietzia sp. E1
GCCTGGTCGACCCGGCCGGGCAGGACGCCGGACCCGATCGTCGCGCGCCCCGCATCGGGTGACGAGGCGCCGGTGAGCACCGCCAGCAGAGTGGACTTGCCGGCCCCGTTGGCCCCGCTGACGAGGGCCCGGTCGCCGGCCCCCAGCTGCACGGTGACGGGCCCCAGGACGAAGTCGCCGCGCCGGACCACCGCGTCGGTCAGCACCGCCACCACCGCGCCGGAGCGGGGTGCGGCGGCGATCTCCATGCGCAACTCCCACTCCTTGCGCGGCTCCTCGACCACCTCCAGTCGCTCCAACGCCCGCTCGGACTGCGAGATCTTGGCGGCCTGCTTCTCCGAGCGCTGCCCGGCCTGGTTGCGGATGTGCTTGTCCCGCTCGGCGTCCTTGCCACCGGTCTTGCGCATCGCGCTGCGCACGCCCTTGTCGAGCCAGGTCTTCTGCGTCTGGACGCGCTCCTTGAGCTGGTCGACCCGGCCGGCGTACTCCTCGTAGGCGTCGCGGGCCCGCTGCCGCGCGAGCGCGCGCTCGGCCAGGTAGGCCTCGTAGCCCCCGTCGAACACGGTGATCTGCCGCTGGGCCGAGTCGAGTTCGACGATGCCGGTCACGCACCGGGACAGGAACTCGCGGTCGTGGCTGACCACGACCATCGGGCGGCGTTCGGATCGCATGAACTCCTCGAGGACGGCCAGTCCCGCGAGGTCGAGGTCGTTGGTCGGCTCGTCGAGGAGCAGGATGTCGTACTGGCTGAGCAGGACGGCGCAGAGGTTGACGCGGGCGGCCTGCCCTCCCGACAGCGCGGTCATGGGCAGTTCCGTCACGGCGGCGTCGAGCCCGAGCCGCGCGGCGGTGGCGGGGATCCTGTCGTCGAGGTCTCCGCCGCCGAGCGCCAGCCAGCGTTCGAGGGCGTCCCCGTAGGCCTCGGCGGCGGCGTCGGAGTCGGCCATCTTCTCCGCGAGCGCGTCCATCCGTGCCTGCGCGTGCGCGACCCCGGTGACGCGGTGCAGGAAGTCGCGCACCACCTCGTCGTCGTCCCGTTCCACCTCCTGGCGGAGGAGGCCGACCGTGGCGTCCGGCGGGCTGACGGTGACCTGCCCGGTCATCTCGGCGAGCGGGTCGCCGGCCAGTGCGTGGAGCAGGGTGGATTTACCGGCGCCGTTGGGCCCGGAGAGGCCCCAGACGTCACCGGGGGCGACGACGAGGTCGAGCCCGTCGAACAGCGTGCGCGCTCCCCGGGAGGCGCCGACTCCGCGGACGGTGAGCGTGGCGTTCACGATCCCG
>NZ_JAALDU010000068.1 GCF_014145015.1 Dietzia sp. E1
GTGGCATCCGGCGCGACCCCGGCCACCGACGGTTCGGTCGGCGTCGAGGGACGCCCCGACGTCGCCGACCGCGTGAACGGCGCTGACTGGCCGGGTCGGTCGGCGGTCGTCTTCTCCGTGGACGACTCCGTGTCAGCGGAGGTCCTCGCGCCGACGCGCGGCGGCGTCATCCCGGGGGTACGACGGCGGGGCGCGACCCGCTCCGACGGGACGGACGGCAGGGACGAGCCCGCGCCGAGCTGCCCGGCGGGGCCGGGACCGCCCACGGCGAAACGGTCCTCGGGGAGGCTGACCCCCAGCGCCGACAGCTGCTCCCGCAGCGCGGCGATCTCCTGACGCAGCGCGAGCACCGAGTCCTCGGTCTCGGCGCGGACGCTGGCGCGCAGCTCCTTCTCCACGACCAGTTCGTGCTCGCGGCGGGCCGAGATCTCGCGCTCGAGCTGCAGCTCGTAGACGGTGTGCAGGTCCCGGACGCGGGCGGCCTCGGCCGCGGCCTGCCGGCGGTAGCGCGCCACGAGGAAGGCCCCGATGAACGCCGCCCACAGGGCGGACAGGGTGCCGATCCGCATCCACACCGGGTTGTCGGAGAAGACCATGACGACGGTGGCGATGAGCGCCAGGACCAGTAGTACTCCCAGAGCGATGCTCGCCAGTCCGCGATCGTCGCCGCGCGCGGGGCGGGCTGACCGGGGCTTGTCCATCGCACCGTCGGAACTCATGCCCCGCATGATACTCAGAGAATCACGGGTCACACGGGTAACCAGCGCGTGTCCGCCCCAACGGGGCCGACGAGAGTCGGGTCGCCACGCGGGATCTCACCCGCCGGTCCCGCACCGCCGCCTCAGGCGGGTTCGGCCAGCCCGCCGTTCTCGTCGTCGTCGGGCGGGGTCTCACACGCCGACTCCAGGAACAGGCCGGCCCCCACCAGAACCGCCCCGGACACCAGGACGGCGAGGGACGCGGGGAGTTCCGCGGCCGCGGCCGCCAGCTCACCCAGTCGCGGGAGGAAGAACAGGGCCAGCCCCGCCCCGAACCCACCGGCGACCGCCCCGAGCACGGCCGAGGCCTGCCCCAGCGCCGCGCAGCGGGCGATGGTGAGCGGGTGCATCTGACTACGGTCCTGCCCGACGCCGCCGTC
>NZ_JAALDU010000006.1 GCF_014145015.1 Dietzia sp. E1
GCAGGGTCGTCGGCGGGCACCGGCAGCAGGGCGGGCCCGCGGTCGGCGAGCATCTCCTCCAGAGCGGGGAGGACCTCGGCGACCGCCGGGCCGCCGGGGACGGGCAGGGTGCGCAGCTCGCGGGAGGCGCGGTCGGCGCGGCAGGCGTGGGTGTCGGGGGGGCCGGTCATGGTCTACAGACCCTATCCGGCGCGGTGTCCTCCGACTCCGGCCTCGCATTGATGCGAGCTACCCGGCGTCTGAGCGCCCGAGCAGTCGGCTTTGGGTCCATGGTCCTGTGGATGGTCGTCGACCTTTCCCACAGGGCGCTTCGAGAGGTGGACGCTGTGGTGGCCGGCTACCTACGGTCGGTGCCATGGCCACCCCGTTCAGGGATCTCCCCGCCCACGACCTCCCTCGTGAGAGGCTTGTACGCTTCGGCCCGGCGGCTCTCAGCGACACCGAGCTGATCGCCATCCATCTCGGCTCCGGTGTGGCGGGTCAGAACGCCGTGGCCCTGGCCACGCGGCTTGTCGCCGAGTTCGGCTCGCTCGCCGGATTGGCCCGGGCCACCGCGGCGGACCTCGGCCGGTTGCCCGGGATTGGCCCGGCCAAGGCATGCAGGATCGTGGCGGCGTTCGCACTCGCCGGCCGGGTTCGGGGCCCGGCCGAGGGGCGGATTCTCGGCTCGTCGACTGACATCGCCACCCTCGCGATCCCCTTGATCGGCTCCGCCACGCGCGAGGAGGTCCTGGTGGTGGTGGCCGACGGCCGCAACCGGGTGACGCGTGTGGAGTCGGTGGCGCGGGGAGGGTCGACGACGACGAGCCTGCCGATCCGTGAAGTACTGGCCGTCGCGCTGCGTCACGATGGGGCCGCTTTGGCGCTCGCGCACAATCACCCGGCGGGGGATCCCACTCCGAGCGCCGCCGACAGTGCCGCCACCGACCGGATCCGATCCGCCGCCGAGAAGGTCGGACTTCGCTTCCTCGACCACGTGGTGGTGGCCGGCGACGCCTGGCGGAGCGTCAGCGCATCGCGGTGAAGATCTCGTTCCGGGCGGCGGGCAGGACGGCGGCGGCGAGCTCGTTGCGGCGGGAATGAAGCTTCTTGGCCTTGTCTAGCGTGAAAAGCGCCCGTTCGATAGCTGGCTGGGCCGACCTAGGGGGCAAATTAACGGTTAAATTGAGGAAGCGCTCTTCCTTCAGTCTGTTTCGGCTAGTCGGTGTGCTTCCTGTACTGGCGGCGTTCACCTGCTCGGTGAAGTCTTCGGTAGTTAGAAGAGCGAGGAGGACTCGGGGAGTGACCTGGGAGGCGTCGACTTCGAAGGCCGGGAACTCATTGGAGGAGAAGCCATCACTAGCGGCCAAAGCAAACGACTGTTTCCATGCGAAAAGTCGATTGTAGATCAGATCGCCCGATTCGATCCTTCTCACGTTTGCAGCGCTGATCTCGGTGCCGGGAAGGACCTCCCTGACGAACGCGCCTTCGCCGTACCATTTAACGCCGAGCATCGGATAGGTCTCTTCGTGGGACACCGGAATAGTCCGGATCCGGGGCTGCACGAGATCGCCGACCCGAACGCGATTCCCGTCAGGAAGTCCGAGGCCACGAGGGGGCTCCGAACTTGGCGTGGGTTGGAGCAGTGTCAGGTGCTCGGCGATGCGTGTCTGGTCGTCGAGCGACGGGAGGGGGACTCTCAGGCGCTCGAGATTCTTGATCGATAGTGTCTTATTGCGACCGGCGGAGCCCGGCGACGCCCTTCCAAGCTCCGCGCGTCCGCGGTCGGAGAGAAAATAGTCGCGAAGGAACTTGGTACTCGCCCTCTCTGAGTTGCATTCCCACGTCATGAAACGGTGCGAGCCAACTAGCTTTTCGTGTCGCTCGTCGGAAACTGCGACCGCCCCCTCCCATGCAAAGACATTGCTGAACAGGAGGTCGCCGGGCTTAATTCGGAAGATCTTCTTTTCGCCGATCTCGATGCCAGAGACCGGCTCCTTGATGAAGCAGCCCTTACCGAAGGAGCGAATCCCGATCTCGCGATAGGTAGCGGTCGCGTCGACGTCGACACGAGTTCGACGGAGGGAGGCAATGTCCCCGAACGGCACCCACTCAACCTTCACAGCTCGAACTCCGCGATTGCCGCCTGCATCTCCTCGTAGACCGACAGGAGCTCCTTCTCCGTCTGGATCAATTCGGCGATCAGCTCGGCGGGCGGCCGCTGGTCCAGTGCGTCGGGGCGGTGCGGGTTGTGCAGGTCGAGGTTAAATTCGCCGGCCTCGATGTCGGCGAAATCGACCTTCCACGCCTGCTCGTTCTCGACTCGGCCCTCGCGGCTCGTTCCGCCCCACCACCGCCGGCAGGGCTCGAACTCCTCGTAGCGCATGGGCTTGGTCTTGGTGTAGTTCTTGCGCCCCTCCGGCGGCGGCACCTCGTAGAACCACACGGGGCCCTGTTCGCCCTTCTCGAAGAACAGGACGTTCGAGGGGATGAGGGTGTACGGAGCAAAGACGCCGTTGGGGAGGCGGACCACGGTGTGCAGGTTGAACCGGGTCATGAGGTCCTTCTTGATTCGCCCGCCCACGCCGGTGTCGAAAAGCACCGAGTTGGGCACGACGATCCCGCATCGCCCGCGGGGGCTCATCTCGATGCGTGCCATGACGGACTGCAGGAAGAGCCACACCGTCTCGGCGGTGCGGAAGGTGGTGGGGAAGTTCTCGAGGACCAGCCGCTCCTCCTCGCCACCGAACGGCGGGTTGGTCACCACTACGTCAACGCCGTCCCGCTTGACCTCGGACAGCGGGTGGATGAGCGCGTTTCCCTCGGTGACGTTGGGGCGCTCCACGCCGTGGAGCAGGAGGTTCATCTGGCACAGCAGGTAGGGCAGGCCCTTCTTCTCGATCCCACGCAGCCCGGCCGAGACCTTCTCATGATCGGCGGCCGAGATGTCTCCGGCGGTCATGTGCCGGTAGGCCTCCGCCAGGAAGCCGCCCGTCCCGCACGCGGGGTCGAGGACCTTCTCGCTGGGCCTCGGGTCGACCTGGTCCACCACGAACCTGATCACTGGCCGCGGAGTGTAGAACTCGCCGGAGTCGCCGGCGGCGTCTCGCATCTCCTTGAGCATGGTCTCGTAGAACACGGCCATGGTGTGCACCTCGTCACGGGAGGTGAAGCTGATCTTGTCCACCTGGTCGACCAACTGCCGGAGCAGGTGGCCGGACTGCATCCGGTTCCGGACGTCGGTGAAGACGTGCCCCAGCGTGTCGTGGGGGTCCCCGGGGCGACCCGATCCGTGGACGGTACGCAGGTGCGGAATCAGCCGCTCGTTGACGAACGCGATCAGAGGGTCGCCGGTGACGGACTTCTCGTGCGCCCAGGTGGCCCAGCGGAACGGCTCGGGAAGTGCGGGCTCGTAGGTTTCGTCGACCAGCGCGCGTTCCGACTCGAGGTCGTCGAAGGCTTTTAGGAACAGCAGCCACGCCAGCTGGGGCAGGCGGTCCAGCTCGCCGTTCAGTCCCGCGTCCTTGCGCATAATCTGCCGCGAAGTCTTGATGACCGACTGGAGCCGGGCCTGGGTGGTGGGTTCCTTGACGGCGACGCGGGGGCTCATTGGAGGTCCTTCTCATTCACGTGCGGGCGGGTCAGTGCGGTTAGATACGTCTCGCGGACGGCTTGGAACGCGGAAGCATGATCGGGGTAGGTGAGTCCGAGATCGGTTGCCATGGCGGCGAATGGCTCGGCCCACGACCCGGGCGGTGGTTCGAGGTCTGCCGGTGGCGCCTCACCGTCGCGATCGGTGAAGACCGCTGCGAGTCGCGCACCCAGCCGCGCCGGATCGATGAGCCCGCGGTCCAGGAGCAGCACGAGGTCGACGAGATCTTTGACGCGGGACGACGGTCGGCCATGCGCGTAAATCCGCGAGTAGGCATGCAACTTCTCGGCTGCGTGCCGGTCTACGGCTACCGCGAGGACCGTGAACGGCCCGCCCAGTAGGTGCGGTTCGACGAGCAGGGGCTCCACCTCGTCGTCGTCAAGGCGGTCGGCGGTGACGACGTCGAGGGTCACAACGCCGAACTCGGTCGATCCAAGATATGCCTCGATCACCACCCTCCACGTGGTGGGCAGTTCGTCCTCCGTGCGGACTGGCCGGGGTGCCCGGGAGATCATCCGGAAGCCGTCTCCCGGATCGCGGTCCAACGCTTCGTCGAGGAGGTCGTGCAGCTCGTCGGCGTCGGGAGATCCGTCGCCGAGACGGGCGAGGTCGAGGTCTTTGGTGCTACGGGCGTCAAGCCACAGGCGGGTCTCCAAGGCGAAGCCGCCCTTGAGGACCCCGCGACTGTCCGCCGCGAGACGCCTCAGGACGAGCTGGAAGAGCAGGCGGTTGCGCAGGTGGAGAGGATCCACCCGATGCTCGGCGGCGAGGTTGCGTAGCCGGTGGTTGAGGCTCCGGGCGCGGGCGTCACTCACGGGCAACGGCTCCCACCGCGCGTTCGAGGCGGAGCGCGGCGACCGCGGGCAAGTCGTGCGCGAGGCGGCGGAGGCGGCGCTCCGTGGTGTGCCCGCCGGCGAGAGCGTCTCGGACCGCGTCGTCGACGATCTCCTGCGAGATCGATTCGGCCCCCGCCACGTCGGCGAGGGTGCGCGGGATCGAGGTGACCGACCATCCGTGGTGATCGATCCGGTCGGCTGGATCGAGCTCACCGACGTGGACGACCACGAAATCGTCCTGGGCGCGAAACCCCGGGGGAACCGTCAGGTGCAGGCGCGCCGGGTCGACGTCGGAGAGGCTGTGGGCACGAAGGGCTGACTCGTGCGAGACTACTCCGCGGCCTCGGCTCCACAGGGTCCACCGGACGTACTCGTCCTCGGGGGTGGGCGGCCAGTCGGGGAGTCTGAAGATGCCCCGGTCCACCCTGGTCCAGTTCCCGGCGTCCACGTGATACTTCTGCGCCTGGTGCGAGTATCCGACCTCTACGGCCTGAGTGGAGGAGAAGAAGCCCGCCTGGCCGAACGCGACCGCGTGAAGGCGGCGGCGAAGGTCGAGTGAGGAGGCGGTCATGCGATCAGCCTATCACGGGTAGGAAATCAATGAATCATGTAGTTTCACGAAACACGCAGGCGTGAAACTACAGTTTCTATTTATCTACGCGCCGTAGAGCCAGTCGGGAACTTGGCGCACTGCCTTTCGCAGTGCGTCCGGGCCGCCCATCGCACTGGCGATCTCGGTGATGCTTCCCGCGTCCGAGATCGGCCGGAGCCGGATGGTGCGCATCGAGATGTCGTCGATACCGAAGTCCTCGTAGCGCTGGAGGAGTCCAACGAGGACGGCCCGGCCTGCCTCACTCTGGGCGCGAATCTCCTCGGCGTGCGATTCCCGTGCGCGGCGGGCTCGCTCGGCACGGGTCCTGACCGGTGTCTGAAACGCCATCGAGAGCAGAACATCGAGGAGGTCGGAGTCCGATTCGTCTGCCAGTGCCCTGAGTCCGTCGAGGTCGATTCCCCGCTCTGCCAGAGACTCGAGGATCTCGTGGCGGGTCGACTCGTCCGCCCACAGTTTGCCGAGCGAGGCGGCGTCGCCGAAGCCGGACATAGTGCCCTCGACGAGAGTCCGTACCTCGACCATCCGTGGTTCGCCGGTCGAGCGGTCGATCACCATCGCCGCCTCCGAGGCCACCGTCACGACGCCGTCTACCACAACGTATGTCGTGCGGGGCCCTCTGGTCTCGCCGGGGTCGTCGACGTCGTCAGGGTCCTCCGCCCGGAACTCGGGTTCGGGCTCGTTCAGTAGCGGGTCGGCGGGCGCGGGGTCGCCTGTGCGGGCGGAGTCACCACCCGGCTCGGGCGTGATGTCGATGACGTCGCCACTGCCGTCCGTCTTCTCGATCGTGATGTCAGGCGGCGTGCCGTCGAAGTCCGGATCACCGAAGTGCTCGGAAGCTCCGACGTAGTCGACCACCTCGAACGCCGCCTTTCCGCCCTCGGGAAAGAGTCTGGTGCCTCGGCCAACGATTTGCTTGAACTCGATAGAGGAGCCCACCGGGCGGAAGATCACGACGTACCGCAAGTCGGGGACGTCAACGCCGGTGGAAAGGAGCCGGGAAGTGGTGGCGACGACTGGGGACGCCGACTCCGTATCGCAGAACGCCTCGAGGAGACGCTCCTTCTCCTCCTCCACGCCGACGATCCGAACGACCCATTCAGGGTCCGCGCGGACGAGGTCCGGGTTCTCGGCGATGAGTGCGGCCCGGACGTCGTCGGCATGTCGCGTGCTCACACAGAAGACGATCGCCTTGTGCGCTGGGTTCTGCCGAAGCAGTCCGGAGAGGTGACGTGCCATGGCCCGGGTTCGGGGAAGGAGGGAGAGGGCACGCTCGTAATCGCGAGTCGTGTAAACGCCCTGCGGAATCTCGCGGCCGTAGAGATCCCGCTGCCCGGGGTCGGGCGTCCAGCCCTCGGCGTCGGCGTCGAGGATCACGCGCCGGATGCGGTAGGGGGCGAGGTACCCGTCCTCTATCCCGTCGCGGAGGGAGTAGCGGTAGACGGGGTTGCCGAAATACTCGTAGCTGTGGACCGTGTCGTCGCGTGGCGTGGCCGTGAGTCCGAGGTGGATCGCGGACGCGAAGTGGTCGAGGGTGCCGCGCCATCGGGAGTTGGCGGAGGCGCTCCCGCGATGGCACTCGTCGACTATGACGAGGTCGAAGAAGTCGCGGGGGAACTGCTCGAGGAGCTCGTCCCCAGCGGCCCCCTGGTGCAGTGCCTGGTAGCTCGCGAAGTACAGCTCACCGCTCTGATCGGCGCCCATGCGGACACGTTGCAACCGCTCGTGGCCGAAAGCCGGACCGAAGTCGTTGCGCATCGGCTGAGAGAGGAGCACGTCCCGGTCGGCCAGGTAGAGCACCCTGTAGTTCTCCTCGGGCCTCACCTTCTCCTGGTAACCGAGAAGCTTGGCGACGATCTGCATGGCGGTGAACGTCTTGCCCGTGCCCGTGGCCATGAGGAGGAGGATTCGCCGCTCACCTCGGGCGATCGCCCGGAGAACCGCGCTGATCGCCAGCGCCTGGTAGTAGCGGGGTTCGTGGACCGTTCCGTCCGGCGAGACCTTCCGTCTGCTGAGTGGCTCGAGGAGGAGGTCGGCCTCAGGCCCGTCGAGCTTCATGAACCTGCGGTAGGAATCCCACGCCTCGACAGGCGTAGGGAACCCGTCGACCTTCCGTTCAGTCCCGGCAGAGCGGTCATGGACGATGATCTTCGACCCGTTGGTCGCGATGGCGAGGGGGACCTCGAGCTTCTTGGCGTAGTCGAGTGCCTGCTGGAGCCCGTCGCGAGCCGACCGGTACGCACGCTTGGCCTCGACCACGGCAACCGGCTGACCCGGGGCGATCTCGAGGACGTAGTCCACCCGCCGACCGGGGAGCGACCGGACAGCGCCATCCGACCCCGTTCGCATCGTCTGTGCGAGCGCATACTCCGGCGTGATCGCTTCTGCCGCCCAGCCGGCCGTACGGAGGGCGGGCATCACGAGGTCGCGACACGTGTCGCGCTCGAGTGGGCCGCGTCGTCCGGTAGTCATGTGAGCACTGTATCCGCGGCTCGTGTCGCCGCTCGGCTCAGTAGTAGTAGGGGTAGTCGTCCCAATTGGGTTCGCGCTTCTCGAGGAACGCGTCGCGGCCCTCCACGGCCTCGTCCGTCATGTACGCCAGCCGCGTGGCCTCGCCGGCGAACACCTGCTGGCCCATGAGGCCGTCGTCGGTGAGGTTGAACGCGAACTTCAGCATCCGCTGCGCGGTCGGCGACTTGCCGTTGATCTGCCGCGCCCACTCGATGGCGGTGTTCTCCAGCTCGGCGTGATCCACCACCCGGTTGACGGCGCCCATCTGGAACATCTCCTCGGCGGTGTAGGGCTGGCCGAGGAAGAAGATCTCGCGCGCGAACTTCTGGCCCACCTGCTTGGCCAGGTACGCGCTGCCGTAGCCGGCGTCGAACGAGCCCACGTCGGCGTCGGTCTGCTTGAACCGGGCGTGCTCCCGCGAGGCCAGCGTCAGGTCGCTCACCACGTGCAGGGAGTGCCCGCCGCCCGCGGCCCAGCCGTTGACCAGGCAGATCACGACCTTGGGCATGGTGCGGATGAGCCGCTGCACCTCGAGGATGTGCAGGCGCCCGCCCTCGGCCTTCACGCGCGCCTCGTCCACCTTGTCTGCGGTGGCGCCGGCGACGTCCGAGTCGTGCTCGGTGGAGTACTGGTAGCCGGACCGGCCCCGGATGCGCTGGTCGCCACCGGAGCAGAACGCCCACCCGCCGTCCTTAGGGCTGGGCCCGTTGCCGGTGAACAGGACGGTGCCCACGTCGGGGGAGCGGCGCGCGTGGTCGAACACCCGGTACAGCTCGTCCACCGTGTGCGGGCGGAACGCGTTGCGCACCTCGGGCCGGTCGAACGCGATGCGCACGATCCCGTTGACACGGCCCTCGCCGACGTGCCGGTGGTACGTCAGGTCGGTGAGGTCGACGCCGCTGCGGAAGCCCTCGACCTCCCGCCACTGCGACGGATCGAAGGGGTTGGCGGTCTCGTCCTGCGCGGCGCCGCCGGAACGGGTGCTGCTCTGCTCGGTCATGGCTCCGACGTTAGCGTGGACCCATGACATCCGTACCGGGCCCCGAGTCGATCGACGATCTGCTCGCGCGCGTCCACGTGGTGGCCCTGCCGATGCGGGTGCGGTTCCGCGGCGTCACCGAGCGCGAGCTCGTGCTGATCGACGGGCCCGCCGGGTGGGGCGAGTTCGGGCCGTTCGGCGAGTACCACGATCCCGAGGCCGCCCACTGGCTCGCCTCGGCGATCGAGATGGCGTGGCAGGGCCCGCCGCCGCCCGTGCGGTCGCGGGTCGCGGTCAACGCCACGGTCCCGGCGGTGGCGGCCGGCGAGGTCGGCGCGATCCTC
>NZ_JAALDU010000069.1 GCF_014145015.1 Dietzia sp. E1
CTAGTGTCGCGTGTCGTTAGTTCTTAAATGCTTGGGTGTTTGGGAGAATGGGTCATGCCCAATAACCCGGCTCCGGCTTTGATTCTTCGTGATGGTGACCGCGAGGAGTTGGAGTCGTGGACGCGGTCAACGTCGATCCAATCGGGGTTGGCGATGCGGGCGCGGATTATCCTGCTCGCGGCGGAAGGTCAGGCGAACTCTCGGATCGCTGACCGGGAGCGAACGACGCCGACGACGGTGTGGAAGTGGCGAGGCAGGTATGAGGCGGATGGGATCGCGGGCCTGTTCGACGAGTCGCGCTCTGGCCGGCCGAAGCGGATAGATGACCAGAAGATCATCACCACGACGTTGACTCCTCCGCCGAAGAAGTACGGGGTGACGCACTGGTCCTCACGCCTGCTGGCGGATCATCTGAAGATCGGTAACGCCACCGTGGCCAGGGCGTGGCGCAAGTTCGGGGTGCAGCCTTGGCGGGCCGGAACGTTCAAGTTCTCCACCGATCCCGAACTGGTCGCGAAGGTCACCGACGTGGTGGGGTTGTACTTGGCGCCACCGGACAACGCGATCGTGTTGTGTGTTGACGAGAAGAGTCAGATCCAGGCGCTGGATAGGACCGCGCCGATGCTGCCGATGCGCACCGGCAGCATCGAAAGGCACACCCACGATTACAAGCGGCACGGCACCACGACTCTGTTCGCCGCGTTGGACATTGCGACCGGGCACGTCACCGGCGCGGTCAAGCCGAAGCATCGCCATCAGGAGTTCCTGGCGTTCCTGCGTCAACTCGACCGCGCCTACCCGGAGGTTGACCTGCACTTGGTGATGGACAACTACGCGACCCACAAGACCCCGGCGGTGAAGGTGTGGCTGGCACAGCATCCGCGGTTCCACGTGCACTTCACCCCGACGTCCGGATCCTGGCTCAACCTCGTGGAAGTCTGGTTCGGGATCATCGACCGGCAGGCCATCCGCCGTGGTGTCTTTACATCTGTCAAGGACCTCAATGCCAAGATTCGCCAGTTCATCACGGGCTGGAACGACCGCAAACACCCGTTCGTCTGGACTAAAACTCCCGAACAGATCCTCGCGAAAGCGAACCCTAAACCAACTTCAGAAACGCGACACTAG
>NZ_JAALDU010000070.1 GCF_014145015.1 Dietzia sp. E1
GCCGCGAGATGGTCACGAGCCCGGGACTCCGGAGCCAGCCGCGCATAGGCCGGCCGCGGCGACGCCTCGCGGCGCTCAGCGTCGGCCGCCTCCGCCTCCGCCGCGCGGGAGAACTGCTGGACGAGCACGTGCGCGGCCTCCAACCGGGTGGCCCCGGCCCGGTTCTGCGCCAGCGTCGCCGCCCGCGCCGCGTCGCTGACCGCCGTCATGTCGGCAGCGCCGAGCGGAACGGAGACGGCGAACAACGGCGTCGTCGCTTCCGACATCTCCACCACCCCCGCACCGCATCAGTAGAACGTACATACAACCCTAATCGCTCCACATGATTAGCGCAAGCGTTCGATAGCGCCGCTCTGGGATGTCCGACCCGCGCGCTACACTCACCGCATGACCGAGCCGCCCACCTCCCCCGTCGATCGCGCCTTCGAGGTACTGCGCGTGACGGCGGCCGGCACGGGGATGACGCTGAGCGAGATCGCACGGGAGACGGGACTGGCCAAGTCCACGGCACTGCGATTGCTCACCGCTCTCGAACGCAACGACGCGGTGACGCGGATCGGCCAGCGCTACCGGCTCGGGCCGCTGGTCCACGAACTGGACCCGATCCCCGTATCGCCCGAGTACGAGCGGATCCGGCGGGTCCTCACGCCGTTCCTCGCGCACCTCTTCGAGGCCACGCGCGCGACCGTCCATCTGGCCACCCTGCACGGGGACGAGGTGGTCTATCTCAACAAGCTGCACGGCCCGCGCCCTATCCCGTCGCCGTCGCGGATCGGGGGCGGGCTACCCGCGTACTGCACGGGGGTGGGCAAGGCGATGCTGGCATTCGACGAGGCGGCCGCCGGCCGCGTCGCGCAGGGGCCGATGATCGCGTGGACCGAGACCACCCTGACCTCGCCCGACGCTCTGGCGGTGGAGCTCGGCGAGATCCGCCGCAAGAAGCGCGCGGTGGACCGCGCCGAGCTCACCCCGGGGCTGTACTGCGTGGCGGCGCCGGTGTTCGACGACGACGAGGAGGGCGCCGGCGGCACGCGGGCAGTCGCCGCCCTGTCCGCGAGCGCGGCGGACGAGAGCGCCCTGGCCCGGCTCGAACCGCTGGTCACCCGCGTCGCCGCGGCAGCCGGACGCGCCCTGAGCTCGGACCGCTAGCGGAACGCCATCGTCACGTCGCCCAGGCCCGCGAACTCCGCGCGGAAGGTGTCTCCCGGCGTCGCGTCCATCGCGCGGATGGCGGTGCCCGGGAGGATGACGTCGCCCTTGCGCAGTCGGACGCCGAACTTCGCGACGGTCGAGGCCAGCCAGCCCACTGAGTTCAAGGGGTTGCCCAGCACAGCGTCCGAACGGCCCGAGGCGAGGAACTCACCGTTCTTGTAGAGCGTCGCATCGATCGCGGCCACGTCGATGTCCGCCAGACGCACGCGCTGCTGCCCGATGACGTAACCGCATGACGAGGCGTTGTCCGCGATCGTGTCCGGCAGCTTGATCTTCCAGTCGCGGATCCGCGAGTCGATGAGTTCGATCGACGGGACGACCCACTCGATCGCCGCCGCGGCCTCCTCCTGCGAGCACCCCTCCGGCGGGATGTCGGCGCCCAGGATGAAACCCACCTCCACCTCGACGCGCGGGAAGCAGAAGCGCGCCGCCTCGATCGGTGTGCCCTCGGGATACTCCATCGTGTCGAGCAGGTGACCGTAGTCGGGCTCGTCGACGCCCATCATCTCCTGCATCGCCTTCGACGCCAGACCCACCTTGTGGCCGGTGACGACGGCACCGGCGTCGAGCTTGCGGCGGATGTTGACGAGTTGGATCTCGAACGCGTCGTCCGCGTCCATGTCAGGATGGTCGTCGGTCAGCGGGGCGATCGGCGAGACGTCGGTCTCGGCGTCCCAGAGTCGCTGGGCAAGAGTGGCGCGGGTCTCCTCAGTGAGCATGACGGGCATGCTACCTGGGGCGTCTGGCGCGACAGCGATCAGTTCTATAACGTGTTCTACATGGCAGACCAGGAATTCGACGTCGTCGTCGTAGGCAGCGGTGGAGCAGGCATGACGGCCGCCCTCGCGGCAGCAAAGAAGGGCCTCAGCGTGGTCCTCGTGGAGAAGGCCCCGCACTACGGAGGCTCCACCGCCCGCTCCGGCGGCGGCGTGTGGATCCCCAACAACTCCGTGCTCCGGCGCGACGGTGTCCTCGACACCCCCGAGGCCGCGCGGACCTACCTCCGATCGATCGTCGGTGACGTCGTCCCGGCCGAGCGGATCGACACCTACGTCGACCGCGGGCCCGAGGTCCTCGACTTCGTCCTCGCCAACTCCCCGCTCCAGCTGGAGTGGGTCAAGGACTACTCCGACTACTACCCGGAGGCTCCCGGCGGCCGCCTCGGAGGCCGGTCCGTCGAGCCGAAGCCGTTCGACCTGCGGCAGCTCGGTTCGGAGGCCGACAAGCTCGAGCCCGGCTACGCCAAGGCCCCGGCGAACATGGTCGTCATGCAGTCCGACTACCGCTGGCTCAACCTGCTGCAGCGGCCCACCACCAAGGGCATCCGCCGCTCGATCAAGGTCTCCGCGCGGATGGTCCTCGCGAAGGCCCGGGGGCGGAACATCGTGGGCATGGGCCGCGCGCTCATCGCCGGCCTGCGCAAGGGCCTGCTCGACGCGGGCGTGCCGGTGTGGCTCGAGACGCCCATGACCGGCCTGGTCACCGAGGGCTCCGGTAACGAGGAGCGCGTCGTGGGCATCACCGTCACGCGCAACGGCGAGGAGGTCACGCTGCGGGCGCGCCTCGGCGTGGTGATGGGCTCCGGCGGGTTCGAACACAACCAGGAGATGCGGAACAAGTACCAGCGTCAGCCCATCCCCACGGACTGGACCGTGGGCGCGGCCGCCAACACCGGCGAGGGCATCGAGGCCATGGAGAAGGTCGGCGCCGAGCTGTCCTTCATGGAGGACGCCTGGTGGGGTCCCACCATCATGCTCCCGCGCGGGCCGTGGTTCGCGCTGGCCGAGCGGTCCCTGCCCTGCTCGTTCATGGTCAACCCGCGCGGTGAGCGCTTCATGAACGAGTCGCTGCCCTACGTCGAGGCCGGCCACAAGATGTACGGCGGCGAGTACGGCCAGGGTGAGGGGCCGGCCGAGAACCTGCCGGCCTGGATCATCTTCGACCAGGAGTACAAGAACCGGTACCTCTTCGCCGGTCTGCAGGCCAAGCAGCCGCTGCCCAAGAAGTGGCTCGCGAGCGAGAACTTCCACAAGGCGGACACCCTCGCCGAGCTCGCCGAGCTCATCGGCGTGCCGGCCGACGCCCTCGAGCGCACCGCCGAGCGGTTCAACGGCTTCGCCGAGAAGGGCCGCGACGAGGACTTCCAGCGCGGCGAGTCGGGCTACGACCACTACTACGGCGACCCCACCAACAAGCCCAACCCGAGCCTCGGGCCGGTCCGCAAGGCCCCGTTCTACGCGGCCAAGATGGTGCCGGGCGACCTCGGCACCAAGGGTGGTGCCAACACCGACGTCCACGGCCGCGTGCTGCGCGAGGACGGTTCCGTGATCGAGGGCCTCTACGCCGCGGGGAACGCGTCCTCGCCGGTCATGGGCCACACGTACGCCGGGCCGGGCGCCACCATCGGACCCGCCATGGTCTTCGGCTACCTCGCCGTGGAGCACATGCTCGCCTCCACCCCCTCCATCCAGAAGACGGGAGTCTGACGTGCCGATCGATCTCGACACCGCCCTCGGGGCGCAGCTGCCCTCCCAGGAATTCTCCTGGACCGCGTCCGACGTGGCGCTCTACGCGCTGTCCGTCGGCGCGGCTGCGGACCCCATGGACACCACCGGGCTCGAGTACGTCCACGACGTCGAGCCCAAGGTGCTGCCGTCGTTCGCCACGGTCGCCGCCACGATGAACGTCACGGAAGCTCCGAAGGTGTCCTTCCCCGGCGTGGAGATCGACCTCGCGAAGGTCGTCCACGGCAGCCAGTCCGTCACGCTGCACCGCCCCATCCCGGCCGCCGGCACCGCCGTGACCACCACGAAGATCGCCGAGATCCAGGACAAGGGCTCGGCCGCGGTCATCATCCAGGAGTCCGAGACGGTCTCCGCCGACGGCGAGAAGCTGTGGACCTCCCGGTCCGGCATCTTCGCGAAGGGCGAGGGCGACTTCGGCGGCGAGCGCGGGACGTCGGAGAAGGTCGAGTACCCCGAGCGGGACGCCGACCACACCATCGAGGTGGCCACGCTCCCCCAGCAGGCGCTGTTCTACCGCCTGTGCGGTGACCGCAACCCGCTGCACTCGGACCCCGCGTTCGCCGAGGCCGCCGGGTTCCCCCGTCCGATCCTGCACGGCCTGTGCTCGTACGGCCTGGTCCTGCGCGCGGTGGTCGACGAGGTGCTCGGCGGCGACGTCTCCCGCGTCAGCGGCTACGGCGTCACCTTCGGCGGCATCTTCTTCCCCGGCGAGACCATGCGCATCCGGGTGTGGGAGGAGGGCTCGCGTCTGCTCGTGGCGGCCACCGTCGCGGAGCGCGACGACGCCCCCGTGCTGAAGAACGTGGTGGTCGACCTCGCCTGACCGGCGGCGCCCACTCGGGACGAACACGCCTGACGAACACCCCGCGGTCTTCACCGCGGGGTGTCGTCGTAGGAACGGGCCGGCCCCGCACACGAAGACCCCCGCGTATGAAGGCCCCCAGCACATGAAGACTCTGTCATGACCTTTTCATGAGCCGGTCATGCCGGGCTCGCAGGATTGCAGTCATGACCGAGATCACCAGCCCCCGCACCGTCCTGCTCACCCTGTCCGCGTCCGCGGCCCTCCTGCTGTCGGGATGCGCAGCCGGCAACGCGGATGAGACCCCCGCAGGCGAGAGCACCGCCACCGGGACCGCCACCGTGACCGTGACCGCGCCGGCCCAGTCGGACGCCCGCGTCGCGGGCGCGCCCGCCGTGGCCGGCGACGACGACCGGGACGACCGGGACGACGACGATGATGACGACTGGGAGGACGACCGGGACGACGACGATCACGACGATGACCGGGCCGACCGGGACGACGACCGGGACGACGACGACAACGACCTCGACGACTGACCGGACCCGCCATGTCTGAGTTCACGCGCAAGCTCGCACTGATCGCAGCGGTGGTGTTGGTTCCCGCCGGCCTCGCGCTCGGCGCCGTGGCCATCAGCGCCGACACCGGGGCCCCGCCGGTCCGGGTGGAGGACGCCTCGATCGACCTGCAGTCGCCGACCGACCGGCAGGGGCGCTCCTCGTCGTCCTCGTCGTCGTCCCCGTCGTCGTCCCCGGCCCCCGGTGACCCCGGGGCGGACGGCGACACTACCCCCGACGGCACCGGTCCCTACGACACCGCCGGGCCCCGCGCCTCGGCTGTCCCGGGCCCACCGGCGGCTCCCCCGGCGGCCCCCGCCGCACCGGCCCCACCCGCGCGACCCGTTCCGGTCCAGCCGGTCCAACCAGTGGTCCCCTACTACGGCGGCGACTGGGACGACGACGGCGACGACGACTGGGACGATGAGTGGGACGACGACGGGGACGGCGATGACGACTGGGACGACTGAGGCGGGCGCGGCCGGGCGGGCGGGCGCCACGGCCATCCCAGCACGCTGGCGGATCGTCGGGTGGATCGTCCTCACCACCGCGCTCGTGCTGCTCGCGCTGGGACTCACCCTCCGGGCCCTGCTCATGTCCGATGTCGACCGGACGGCCAACGCGGACGTCGTGCAGGAACTCGACGAGTTCCGCGCGTTCGTCCGCGAGGGAGTCGACCCGACGACGGCCCGGCCGTTCGACGACCCCGAGCGGCTCCTGCGGCTCTACCTCAGCCGACAGATCCCCGCCGACCACGAGGTCCACCTGGGCATGGACGAGGCGCGGGTGTTCGCCGTGGACCGGTCCGCCGGGGACCCCAGCCCGTACGATCTCGCCGCCGACCCCGCTCTGCTCGACGTCATCCGCTCGTCGGCCGAACCGTCGGGCGTCACCGACAGCCCAGTCGGCCCGGTCCGGTGGGGCAAGGTCACCATCACCGGCGGCGAACCCGGCGGCGAGACCGGCGCCGACCCCGCGGCCGGTGGGGACTCGACGTTCGTGATCGCCGTGTTCACCGGGCCGGAGCGCGCCGAGGTGGACGCCACCATGCGCGTCTACGCCTGGGGCTCGCTCGGCGGACTCGCGCTGACGGCCCTGTTCGGGTACCTCGTCGCGGGGCAGATCCTCGCGCCCGTGCGTGAGGTGAGGCGCGTGGCCGAGCGGATCCAGGAGAGCGACCTCGACCGGCGCGTCCCGGTCCGGGGGCGGGACGACATCTCCCAGCTCGCCGAGACGTTCAACGCGATGCTCGACCGGATCGAGGGCGCCTACGACACGCAGCGTCGCTTCGTCGACGACGCCGGGCACGAACTGCGCACCCCGATCACGGTGATCCGCGGGCACCTGGAGACCATGACCCCCGACGATCCGCCGGCCGTCCGCGCCGAGACGCTGCGCCTGGTGGACTCCGAGCTGGACCGGATGTCCCGCATCGTCTCCGACCTGCTCACCATGGCCAAGGCCGAACGTCCCGACTTCGTCCGGCCCCGCGCCGTCGACGCCGCCGAACTGCTGCTCGACATCGAGTCCCAGGCCCAGCAGCTCGGCGACCGCCGG
>NZ_JAALDU010000071.1 GCF_014145015.1 Dietzia sp. E1
CGGCGCACGCGGGCGTCGGCGGCGACCACCGCGGCGCGGTCCTCCGGCGTGAGGTATCGCGCCTGCCAGCGGTACAGGGCCGCGCGTGACCGGTGGGTGAGCGTGACCCGGGTGACCGCGTCGACCAGCTGCGCCAACGCCGCGTCGCCGTCGGGCTCCGCGCGGGATCCGGCGGCGTCCTCGAGCTCGGACACCAGCACGGCCACGGCATCGCGGAACATCTCGTACTTGCCCGGCACGTGTCGGTACAGCGCCCCGGGCGTGAGATCCAGCCGCTCGGCGATGTGCTCGACGCGGGTCGAGTGATAGCCGCGGCGGGTGAACTCCTCGGCCGCCGCGAGCGCTATCTCCGCACGTCGCGAGCCCGCGACGGGAGGTGACAGCGCGGGTGCTGGAGGCGGGGGAGGCAGGGTCACGGCGTCTCGGCTCTCGGGTTCGGCGGAACCATGTGTGATCTTGACAACACGGGATACTGTGGCCATAGTAAACCCTAATTCACACATATATGTGATCGGATCCGTCGTGACCGCCCGCCCGGCGGCCCCGGCGGGCTCGAACGCGGAAGGGATCTCCCACCCATGTCAGTGCCCGAGGCCTACATCTACGACGCGGTGCGCACGCCCCGCGGACGGGGCAAGTCCAGCGGCTCGCTCTACAGCGTCGCCCCGATCGACCTCGCGGTCGGCGTCCTGCGGTCCATCGTCGAGCGCAACGGTGGACTCGACCCCGCGCAGATCGAGGACGTGGTCATGGGCATCGTCGGCCCGGTCGGCGAGCAGGGCGCGGTGCTGCCGCGCGTCGCCGCGATCGCCGCGGGGCTGCCGGAGACCGTGGCGGGCGTCCAGGAGAACCGCTTCTGCGCCTCGGGCCTGGAGGCGGTGAACCTCGCGGCGCAGAAGGTCCGCGCCGGATGGGAGGACCTCGTCATCGCCGGCGGCGTCGAGTCGATGTCGCGCGTGCCCATGGGCTCCGACGGTGGCGCCTGGGCGCAGAACCCGCGCGTCAACTACGAGACCTCGTTCGTGCCCCAGGGCATCGGCGCCGACCTCATCGCCACGCTGGAGGGCTTCTCCCGCCGCGATGTCGACGAATTCGCCGCCCGCTCGCAGGAGCTGGCGTGCGCGGCATGGGACTCAGGCCGGTTCGCCGGTTCGGTCGTCCCCGTCGTCGACCTCGCCGGCCAGGTCGTGCTCGACCACGACGAGCACATCCGTCGGGGCACTACCGCCGACGACCTCGCGAACCTCAACCCGAGCTTCGCCGCGCTCGGCGAGCAGGCCGGATTCGACGCCGTGGCGCTGCAGAAGTACCACTCGGTCGAGAAGCTCGACCACGTCCACCACGCCGGCAACTCCTCCGGCATCGTCGACGGTGCCACCGCGATGCTCATCGGCAGCGCCGAGGCCGGCGAGCGCAACGGCCTGAGGCCCCGTGCGCGGATCGTCTCCGCCGCGGTCGTCGGATCCGAGCCCACGATCATGCTCACCGGACCGACCCCCGCCGCCCGCAAGGCCCTCGCCAAGGCCGACCTGACGATCGACGACATCGACCTGTTCGAGGTCAACGAGGCGTTCGCCGCCGTGCCCATGAAGTTCGCCAAGGATCTCGACGTCCCGATGGAGAAGATCAACGTCAACGGCGGCGCGATCGCCATGGGGCACCCGCTCGGCGCCACCGGCGCGATGATCCTCGGCACCGCCCTGGACGAGCTGGAACGCCGCGACGCCCGTTACGCCCTCGCCACCCTCTGCGTGGGTGCCGGGATGGGCATCGCCACCATCATCGAACGCCTCTGACCAGCGCCGGCCTCCAGCCTCACAAGGACGAGAACACCTCAATGAGCAGCGATTACACCAACACCATCACCTACGAGCGCGATGCCGACGGCGTCGTCGTCCTCACCATGGACGACCCCAACCAGAGCGCCAACACCATGAACGCCGACTACCTCGCCTCCATGGAGGCGGCCGTCGACCGCCTGGAGGCCGAGATCGACGACGTCACCGGCGTCGTCCTCACCTCCGCCAAGAAGACCTTCTTCGCCGGCGGCGACCTCGGCGACATCCTGTCCATCCCCGCCGACGGCTCCGACCTGGCGATCCAGACCGTCGAGCGGGCCAAGGCCCCGTTGCGGCGCCTCGAGACCCTGGGCAAGCCGGTCGTGGCCGCGATCGCCGGTACCGCGCTCGGCGGTGGCCTCGAGATCGCCCTCGCCGCCCACCGCCGCATCGTCGTGGACTCCCCGGCCGTCCAGCTGGGCCTGCCCGAGGTCGGCCTGGGCCTGCTGCCCGGCGGTGGCGGCATCGTCCGCACCGTGCGCATGCTCGGCGTGGCCACCGCGCTGATGGAGGTCCTCCTCGAGGGCAAGCGCCTGCGCCCCGGAAAGGCCGCGGAGATCGGCCTGGTCGACGAGCTCGTCGCCGGGCCCGGGGACCTGCTGCCCGCCGCCAAGGAGTGGATCAAGGCCAACCCCGAGGCCGCCCAGCCGTGGGACCGCAAGGGCTACCGGATGCCCGGCGGCACCCCGTCCAACCCCGCGCTCGCGGCCAACCTGCCCGCCTTCCCGGCCATGCTGCGCAAGCAGCTCAAGGGCGCGCCGTACCCGGCCCCCGTCGCCATCATGGCCGCTGCCGTGGAGGGCGCGGGACTCGACTTCGCCGCCGCGGAGAAGGTCGAGGCCCGCTACTTCGCCGGCCTCGCCACCGGGCAGACGGCCAAGAACATGATCCGCGCCTTCTTCTTCGACATGCAGAAGGCCAACGGCCTCGCCAAGAAGCACGGCTCCGCCGAGCGCGAGCCGATCGGCAAGGTCGTCGTCCTCGGTGCCGGCATGATGGGCGCCGCGATCGCCTACGTGTGCGCCAAGGCCGGCATGGAGGTCGTCCTCAAGGACATCGACCAGGCCGCCGCCGAGCGCGGCAAGGGCTACTCCGAGAAGCTCGTCGCCAAGTCCGTCGCCCGCGCGGCCGAGGGCGAGGCGCGCGACAAGGCCCAGCTCAAGGGCGACGCGCTCCTGGCGCGCATCACCCCGACCACCGACGCCGCCGCCGCCGACGGTGCGCAGGCCGTCATCGAGGCCGTCTTCGAGGACCCGAAGGTGAAGGAGCAGGTGTTCGCCGAGATCGCCCCGCATCTCGCGCCCGACGCGCTCCTGTGCTCGAACACCTCGACCCTGCCCATCACCATGCTGGCCGAGGGCGTCGACCGGCCCGCGGACTTCATCGGTCTGCACTTCTTCTCCCCGGTCGACAAGATGCCGCTGGTCGAGATCATCAAGGGCGCCAAGACCGCCGAGGACACCCTGGGACGAGCCCTGGCGCTGGTCGCCCAGATCGGCAAGACCCCGATCGTCGTCAACGACTCCCGCGGGTTCTTCACCTCCCGCGTCATCGGCACCTTCACCAACGAGGGCATGGCCCTTCTCGCCGAGGGCGTGCCCGCGCCGACCATCGAGCAGGCCTCCTCGCAGGCCGGCTACCCCGCGCCCGTTCTCGCCCTCATGGACGAGCTCACCCTGACCCTGCCCCGCAAGATCCGGGACGAGACCCGCGAGGCCGCCGAGGCCGAAGGTCGGGTGCTGCCCGACCACCCGGGCAACGCGGTGCTCGATCGCATGATCGACGAGTTCGACCGCAAGGGCCGCTCGAGCGGAGCCGGGTTCTACGAGTACTCGGACGGCAAGCGCGTCGGCCTGTGGCCCGGCCTGAAGGACGCCTTCGGCGGCACCACCGAGATCCCGTTGCAGGACGCGATCGACCGCATGCTCTTCGCCGAGGCGATCGAGACCGTCAAGTGCCTCGACGAGGGCGTGCTCGAGACCACCACCGACGCCAACGTCGGCTCGATCCTGGGCATCGGCTTCCCCGGCTGGACCGGCGGCGTCGCCCGCTACATGGACCAGTACCCCGGCGGCCTGCCCGGGTTCGTCGCCCGCGCCGAGGAGCTCGCGCAGCGTTACGGCGAGCGGTTCACGCCGCCCGAGTCCCTGCGCTCCAGGGCCGCCTCAGGCGGCACCTACGAGGAGGTCCGGCCGTGATCCGCACCCGCTTCACCGAGGAGTTCGGCGTCCGTCACCCGATCGTGCAGGGCGGGATGATGTGGGTCGGCCGCGCCGAACTCGCCGCCGCGGTGTCGGAGGCCGGTGCCCTGGGCATCATCACCGGCCTCACCCAGCCGACGCCGGAGGACCTGGTCAGAGAGATCGCCCGCTGCCGGGATATGACCGACCAGCCGTTCGGGGTCAACCTCACGATCCTGCCGTCGATCAACCCGCCGCCCTACGCCGAGTACCGGCAGGCGATCGTGGAGTCGGGTGTGAAGATCGTCGAGACCGCAGGATCGAACCCTTCCGAGCACCTGCCGGTGTTCCACGAGGCCGGCATCAAGGTGATCCACAAGTGCACCTCCGTGCGCCACGCCCTCAAGGCCGAGCGGCTCGGCGTGGACGCCGTGTCCATCGACGGCTTCGAGTGCGCCGGGCACCCCCGGGGAGGACGACGTCCCCGGCCTGGTCCTCATCCCCGCGGCGGCGTCCAGGCTCACGATCCCGATCCTCGCCTCCGGTGGCATCGCCGATGCGCGCGGCATGGTCGCGGCTCTGGCCCTCGGCGCCGACGGCGCCAACATGGGCACCCGCTTCATGTGCACCGCCGAGTCGCCGGTCGCCGAGCAGGTCAAGCAACAGATCGTGGCCAACTCCGAGCTGGACACCAAGCTGATCTTCCGGACGCTGCGCAACACCGCCCGGGTCGCCGCCAATGCGATCTCGGCCGAGGTCGTGGCCAAGGAGGCCGAGGGCGTCGAGTTCGCCGACATCCAGCATCTCGTCGCCGGCGCCCGCGGGCGCAAGGTCTTCGAGGACGGCGACCTGGACGCGGGAATCTGGACCGCCGGCCAGTGCCAGGGCCTCATCGACGACGTGCCCACCGTGGCCGAGCTCGTCGACCGGATGATGACGGAGGCGGAGGAGATCATCACCTCCCGCCTGGCCGGGATGGTCGCGGCCGCGGAGGCCGTCCGATGACCGCCTCGGGACGCGACGCCCTGCGCCTCGACAGGGACGACGTGGGCGTGGTCACCATCACGATCAACCGCCCCGAGCGGATGAACGCGGTCGACTACGCGACCCTCGCGGCGCTGGGCGAGGTGATCGCCGAGGTGGGGGCGGAGGACGACACGCGTGTCATCGTCCTCGCCGGTGAGGGTGGCGCCTTCACCACCGGGGCCGACCTCCAGGCCGCCGGCGAGGCCGGCTCGTCCGGCGACGCGGTCGCGCCCGACGTCACGATGGACGCCGCCAACAACCTCGTGCACGCCGTGCTCAAGGCGCCCGTCCCGGTGATCGCGGCGGTCAACGGGCCGGCCGCCGGCGTCGGGGTCTCCCTGGCCCTGGCCGCCGACACGATGTTCATGTCCGAGGACGCCTACCTGCTGTTCGCCTTCACCAACATCGGCCTCATGCCCGACGGCGGCGCCAGCGTGCTGCTACCCGCGTCCGTGGGGCGCTCGGTGGCCTCCCGCATGCTGCTGCGCGGGGACGCGGTGTCGGCGGCCGAGGCGCGCGACGTGGGCCTGGTCGTGGACGTGCTGCCGGCCG
>NZ_JAALDU010000072.1 GCF_014145015.1 Dietzia sp. E1
CGGCGTGCCGCGCTCGGAAACCGCGGCGTGCCGCGCTCAGAAATCGCCCGGCGCCACCTGGAGGCACGTCAGGCCCAGACCTCGCCACATCTCCACCACGCGGGAGCGGTCCTCGAGCACGCACAACACGCGATACCGCGGCTCGATGTGACGGCGATACAGCTCCTTCTTGACCACGACGTCCGGACGGCGATCCCCCACCGCCCGCAGGTACACGGCGTCGATCGGGACGCCGAGATGCCGCTCCAGCCAGGCACTCGTGTCCGAGCGGGCGGCCTCCGTGCGCCCGGACACCACGATCAGCTGATGCCCGTCCCGGTACAGGGCGCGCACCACCGCGATGATGTCGTTGTTCGGCAGGTCGGCGGAGACGGTCGACTCGTCGTAGGGGCTCCGTCCGTGGGCCACGGCGATCGTGCCGTCGACGTCCACGAGGACGGCCGAGGGACGGCTCACGCCCGGTCGGCGACCCCGCTGGCTCCCTGATGGTCGGCGCAGTGGGCGCAACAGAAAATGGTGCCATCCACCTCGACCCCGTGGCCGAGGATCCGGCAGCCGCAGTGGGAGCAGGTCGGTGCCATGGCGTGGGCCGCGCACTCGAAGCTGTCGAAGGTCCCGGAGCGGTCGCCCTGGGTGATGGTGAACGCCTTGTCGTAGTCGTTACCGCAGGTATCGCAGGTGGCCATGATGTCCTCCTCGTCGCGCGGGTCTGTTGATGTGGCCACCGTAAACCGAAGTGTCGTGGGTCACAACCGCGGTGGCGAGGCGATGCGTCGGCTCTTACCGTGGAAAGTGCCGAGCACATCGGTGCCGCACGTTCGACAGTCGACCGATATCGGGAGGTATCAGAATGACCACCGAACCGCAGAGCCCCGTCAAGGATCGGAACTACAACCTCATCGCCGTCATGGAAGCCTCGCTCAAGATGGCGTGGCAGCTCAACGAATACATCGAGGACGCCGAGTCCGCCGGTGACACCGAGCTGGCCGATTGGTTCCGCCGCATCCAGGCGAACGACCTCAAGGCAGGCGAGCAGGGCAAGAAACTGCTCGCGAAGCGTCTCCAGGACGAGGCGGGCTGACCGGAACCCGGGGCGCTGTCACGTTTCGAGATACTCGTGCGTCGACAAGACATGAGCACATCACAGAGCAGGAACGACCAGCGCACACAGGTCAGCGGAGGCGCTATGACGTCGATGCTGGCGCTCGAGGCCTATACCCGGGCCCGGGTCTCACGGGACGACAGTCACCTCATCCGCCTGCGCGTCTCGGCGGTCAACGGCTGCCGCTACTGCGCGGCCATGCACCGCCGCGACGCCCGCAAGGACGGGTGGAGCGCCGACCGGATCGCGGCCGCCGAGGACTGGACCGCCCACGCCGACGAGTTCGCGGCGGACGAGCAGGCGGTGCTGCGGTTCGCCGACGCCGTCACCCGCATCGACGGCGAAGAATCCGTCCCCGACGAGGTGTGGAAGGAGGTGGCGCGCTACCGCGGTGAGAACGGGGCTGGACAGGTGCTGATGGACGTCGTCACCATCAACGCATGGAACCGCATAGCGATCGCCACCCGGAAGGACCCGGGCTCGCTACGCGGGCTGATCCCGAGCGACCTCGAGCCGACGAGCCCACGATGACCGCGGGCGTCCTCGCGGGAGCGGGCGCGTCGACCGGCGAGCAGGCCGCTTCGCCCGGCGCGGTCCCGCCCGACCGGGTAGCGCTCGAGCGGGTCCGCGGGCGCTTGCTCGGGATTGGCTACCGCATCACCGGCACCTGGGCGGACGCCGAGGACGCCGCTGACGAGGCACTGGCCCGACTCGTGGCGCTCGACCCGGCGGATGCGCCTCGCAACGCCGAGGCGTGGCTGACCACCGTCGCGACCCGACTGTGCCTGGACCGTCTCCGGCGACGGAAGCGCGAGGACTACATCGGGGCGTGGCTGCCCGAACCCGTCGACACCGCGCTGCTGCCGGCCGAGCTGGCCGAGCAGCGGGATCAGCTGCGGATCGCGGTCCTGCTGGCGTACGAGCAGCTCGGACCCGACGAGCGGGCCGCCTTCGTCCTGCGTGAGGCCTATGAAACTGCCCTACGCGGAAATAGCCGAGGCGCTGCACGCCGCCGTGCCCACCGTGCGCCAGTGGGTCAGCCGCGCCCGACACAGGCTGCAGACCGACGTGCGCCCGCCCGAGCCCGCGCCGGATGAGCTGATCACGCGGCTGGTGGAGGCCGTGATGTCCGGCGACCTCGAGCAGACGATCGCCGTGCTCACCTCGGACGCGCGGGTCCTGTCGGATAGCAACGGCAAGGTCAACGCCGCCCGGCGCGACATCGTGGGCGCCCGCAAGTGTGCGTACTTCCTGGTCAAGGCGATGGAGCTCGCCGAGGGAGCGGTCGCGCCGGTCGAGGTCAACGGCGAGGTCGCGCTGGCCGTGGTGTCCCGCGGGGTCCTGCGCGTGGTGCAGGTCGGGGTGGTGGACGGCCGTGTGGACCGCCTGTACTTCCACTGCAACCCGGACAAGCTCACGCGCCTGGCCGTTCCCGAGGGATTCGCGGCGGGCGGCTGACTCCGCCCGCCGCGCATCGCCGGTCGTCCGCCGCCTGTCCCCGGGCGCCTCCGGCGAGCGGAGTGTGCCGGGTCTACTCTCTCGACATGGTCTCGACGATCCCGGGCGTCTTGTCCTTGGGCGCACGGGCGGTCCGCGCGTTCACGTACAGCTCACCGGCCCGCTCGGCGCTGCTGGCGTTCGCCGCGGCGATCGTGGTCTTCACGGTGCTGCTGATGATGCCGTGGGCCACCGCCTCCGACGATCCGGCGTACCTGCACGACGCGGTCTTCACCGCCACCTCCGCGGTGTCCGTGACCGGCCTGACGACGGTGGACACCGCGACGCATTGGTCTCCGGCGGGTCAGGTGGTGATCCTCGCGGGCATCCAGGTCGGTGGCCTGGGGATCGTGACGATCTCGTCTCTGCTGGCCCTGTCGGTCACCAGACAGTTCGGCGTCCGCACGCGGCTCCTCGCACAGACGGGGATGTCGGCGGGCGGACTGGGGGAGGTCCGATCGCTGATCACGACGATCGTCGTGTCCTCCGCCCTGGTGGAACTGGTCATCGCGCTGGTCCTCGCACCCCGTCTCATCGCCCACCACGGATCGTTCGGGGACGGGCTCTGGCACGCCGTGTTCTATGCCGTGTCCGCGTTCAACAACGCCGGGTTCGTCCTCGACCCCGGGGGCCTGGCGCCGGTGGCGGACGATCCGGTCGTGTTCTGGGCGCTCATCTGTGCTGTGTTCCTGGGCAGCCTCGGCTTTCCCGTTCTCCTGGTGCTGTGGAAGCACCAGTGGCACCTCGGACGCTGGAATCTCCACACGCGACTCACGGTCGAGGTCAGTGTGCTCCTGATGCTCGTCGGTGCCCTGGGGTTCGCCGCGTTGGAGTGGAGCAACGGTGCGACCCTCGGCGGAGACGGCGTGGCCGACAAGCTGCAGCAGTCGCTGTTCGCCTCGGTGATGATGCGTTCCGGGGGCTTCGCCGTCATCGATCCCGTCGACACCAGGGCGTCGACCATGCTCATCACCGACGCGTTGATGTTCGTCGGTGGCGGTTCGGTGTCGACCGCCGGCGGGGTCAAGGTCACCACCCTGGCCGTGATCTTCCTCGCGTTCCTCGCTGAAGCCCGCGGTCGGGAGGACACCACCGCCCACGGGCGGGCCCTGCCCACCTCCTCGATCCGGGTCGCCGTCTCCGTGGCCGGGATGGGACTCACCCTGGTATCCGTGTCCGCCCTGACCTTGATGATCCTCACCGGGGAGGACCTGGGGCGGCCTCTGTTCGAGTCCATCTCCGCCTTCGCCACCTGTGGGTTGAGTTCAGGTTTCAGCGCTGAACTCGAGCCGGCGGGGGTGTACGTTCTGTCCGGGCTGATGTTCGCCGGCCGAGTCGGCATCATCACCTTCGCCACCGCACTGACCATGCGGGCCCAGCGGACCAGGTACCGCCTACCCGTAGAGAGGCCGATCATTGGCTGATCGCACCCGCCGCCAGTCCCCGGTTCTCATCGTCGGGCTGGGCAGATTCGGCATCTCCCTGGCCACACAACTCGTCGGCCAGGGACGCGAAGTCCTCGCCGTCGAACGTGACCACGGACTCGTACAGAGATACGCGGACGCCCTGACCCACGTCGTCGAGGCGGACGCCACGGACATCGAGGCACTGCAACAGCTCGGCGCCCAGGACTTCTCCACCGCCGTCGTGGGGGTGGGCACGTCGATCGAGTCGTCCGTGCTGGTCGCGGTGAACCTCGTCGACCTCGGTATCAACCAGGTCTGGGCCAAGGCGATCAACCAGGCCCACGGGAAGATCCTCACCCGTATCGGCTGCCACCACGTCGTGTTCCCCGAACACGACGCCGGGGTCCGGGTCGCCCACCTCGTGGCCAATCAGATGATGGACTTCATCGAGTTCGACGAGAGCTTCGCCATCGTCAAAATGCGGCCACCGAGGGACGTCATAGGCCACTCGATCGACTACTGCCATCCCCGCAGACGGCACAAGGTCAACATCGTCGGCATCAAGACACCGGGCGGTCCGTTCCAGTACGCGCAGCCGGAGACCATCATCGGCGCAGACGACGTCATCATCGTCTCAGGACACGTTCGCGACCTCGAACGCTTCGCCGACTACTCCGAGCAGAAGCGGTGAGGGCTCGACCGACGTCCCGGTCGGGCTAGCGGGCCACCCACATGGCCAGCTCGTTGCCGCCAGGCTCGCGGAAGTGGAAGCGGCAACCGCCGGGGAAGTCGATCGGCCCGAAGGTCACCGTGCCGCCGGCCTCCTCGACCCGCTGCCGCGCCTCGTCGAGGTCGGCCACGCGGATCACGAGCAGCGGGGCAGGGGACTGCTCGTCGATGTCGCCCTGGATGCCCACGTCCACGCCGCCT
This sequence comes from Dietzia sp. E1, assembly GCF_014145015.1. Taxonomy (GTDB): domain Bacteria; phylum Actinomycetota; class Actinomycetes; order Mycobacteriales; family Mycobacteriaceae; genus Dietzia; species Dietzia cinnamea_A. The sequence continues at coordinate 4,936 of NZ_JAALDU010000072.1, forward strand.
CCCATGAGGCTGGTGAACGAGGCCCCGTAGACCGTGGGCGACCAGCCGCACACGGTCTCCAGGAACTCGGCGGTCGCGGGCATGGAGGTGCTGGGGAACTCGATTGAAGTGATCTCGAGCGGCGTCCTCTTCTTCACGGTTCAGACGCTACGCGGGCTCATGTTCGGACGGGAGTGATTTCCCGGCCTCCCAGCGCGCGAGCAGCTCCGCCGCGGCGGCCCGCGGGTCCGGGGCGGCCATGATCGCCGAGACCACGCAGATCCCGTCCAGCTCGGTGGCCGCCAGCCGCGCGACGGTCGCCGGCGTGACCCCGCCG
>NZ_JAALDU010000073.1 GCF_014145015.1 Dietzia sp. E1
CGCCGCGGTGGGCGCCGCGGTGGGCGCCGCGCCGGCGGTGGGGGCGGAGAGAGGGGCGACGACGACGAGGGCCGCAGCCGCCGCGCAGAGCGTCCGCGCGATTCTCGGGGAGGTGAGGGAGTTCATACCCGGAGGGTAGTCCGCCGCCCGGGCCGCACCGGACAGGTTCGCCCGGTCCCGCAATCGGCGGGCCGCTTTCGTCCCGGCTTCACCCAGCCCCGCAAGCGGCGAGCCGGTTTTCTTCCCGAGGCCCGCAGTAGGGTGCCCGTCCCCGTCGTGGCTAGGTCGACTGGCCTTCAGCTGGCCCGCCGTTTCGACACGTGACCGCCCAAGCGCGGGCTCAACGCGCATCTGGTCGTCATCATCGATTTCTTGGACGTCACCATCGTGGCCCAGGCGGCGTTCTGCCCACATGACTACGACCTTTTCCGCGGTGGTTACGACCGGATCGCCGCCGCAGCCCGACGCGCGGTGTCTCATGGGGCTGGTTCGCGCTGCCGGCTCCGCTGCGAAGTGGCGCGGGCGCGCGGCTCCGGGTCGTACGCTTCGGCCGTGGCGCACAAGCGGATCGATATTCCCGACCTCACCGGCCAGACGTGGCTCGTCACCGGGGCGACGAGCGGGGTCGGGCTCGAGACGGTGCGGTCGGCGTCCGGGCACGGGGCGCGGGTGATCCTCGCGGTCCGGGACACCGCACGCGGTAAGCAGGTGGCGTCCGAACTCCCCGGGGACGCGCGCGTCGTGGAGACGGATCTGGCCTCCCTCGCGAGCGTGCGACGCGCGGCCGGCGAACTGACCGGCGAGGGCGGCGAGGAGATCGACGTCCTGGTCAACAACGCGGGAGCCGTCACGCCACGGCGTCGCGAGACCGAGGACGGATTCGAGATGTTGCTCGGCGTCAACGCGCTGGCCCCGTTCCTGCTCACCAACCTGCTGCTGCCCGTGGTGCGTCGGCGCGTGGTGATCGTCGCGTCCAATGCACACCACGCCGGAACCTTCGACGGCGACGACCCGCACTTCCGGCGCCGGCGGTGGACGTCCGCGGCGGCGTACGCGCAGTCCAAACTCGGGGACATGCTGTGGGGGCTCGAGCTCGAGCGGCGGCTGCGCGACGGACGTGCCGAGGCCGGCAGGGTCGGGGTCGACGTCCAGCTCACGCACCCCGGGTGGGCGGCCACCGGGATCTCCAACGCGACGGGTAACGCGACGCTGGACAGGATCGTCACCGGCGTCTGTTCCCTGTTCGCCCAGCCCGCGGCGCAGGCGGCGCTGACGACGATGAGCGCCGCGACTCGACCGCTGCCGCCGTGCAGTTACACCGGTCCCGACGCGATGAGGCACCTGCGCGGCATGCCCACGCTCATCGGTCGGAGCGCCGAGGCCTCCGACCCCGCGGCGGCAGCGCGGTTCTGGGAGTTCGCCGAGGCCGAGACGGCCGCCGCGTCGGCTACGCGCTGACCGCGTTCGCCGGGTGATGACCACACCCGTCGGCCGTCGGTGCGCTCAACTGCAACTGAATGGTTGCACTCGGGCGCCCGTCGTGTCATCGTGGGAGGGCAGGTGCAGCCGCGACATCACCTCACCGAGCGGGAGGCACCTCGGGGGAGAGGAGAGCCCGATGAGCGAGAACACCGTGCCCGTCGACGGCGATAGCGAGCCCGGAGCGGGAGTGACCAGCGATGACGTGCCCGACGAGATCGTCCGCAGCATCCACATCGAAGCCGAGGCGGGGACGGTCTGGGCCATCGTGTCGGAGCCGGGATGGTTCATCAACGACGGCACGTGGACCGAGCACGAGATCACCACCGACGGCGACGTGTCACGGGTCGTCGACCCGGTGCACGGCGAGTTCACTATCGGCACCGTCGAGCTCGACCCGCCGCGTCGCGCGGTGTTCCGGTGGCTCGGCGGCATGGCCGGAGAGGTCGACGAGGCGCAGGCCAACCTGGTCGAGTTCACGATCGAGGACCACGGATCGGGCGTCGTCCTGACGGTCCGCGAGACCGGCTTCGCGGGGCTGCACGACGACGCGGCCGTCCGGCGCCGGCGGTTCGAGGAGAACTCCGAGGGCTGGGTGTCCGAGCTGGAGCTCGCGCGGGTGCGTGCCGAGGGCGGCGGATGAGCAGCCGGAAGGACGAGGTCCCGCACGACCGGCTGCTCAGCGAGGAGGCGGATGGTGTGTTCGGCGCCCTCGCGGACCGGACGCGTCGCCGGGTCCTCGTTCGACTCGCCGATCGGCCCGACGACGCCGGCGCCGTGGCCCGCGATCTCGGCGTGAGCCGCCAGGCGGTCGCCAAGCACCTGCGCATCCTCACCGACTCAGGGCTCGTGCACGCGCGACCGCATCACCGTCGACAGGTACACGCCGTGCGGCCGGACCGTATCCGGGAGATCTCCGACCTCCTCGGCGCGGTGTCGCGGGGATGGGATCGTCGGCTCGCGCAGGTCAGGGAGCGCGCTGAGCGCCTGGATCGGGCCGAGGCGGCCGAGCGCGGGGAGGGTGCCGCGTCCGACGAGCGCGGCGACGTCGCCGAGTCCGCCGAACGCGGGTCGGGCCCGGGCGCCCCTAGGTGAGGTGGTCGTACTCGCCGTCGACCCACGCCGCGTAGCGCTCGGCCGACCGCTGCACCGCGGCCCGCGCGTCCCGGGGGACGAAGCCACCGAAGTTGCTGTAGAGCCTGTCGAAGTCGTACCGCGAGACGTGCTCGGCGATCCGGCGCACCACCGCCCCGGACAGCGGCATCCAGTTGGGGAACGACCGCATGAACGTCACCCACTCCCGGTCGGCGACGGTGCCGATCGTGTCGCCGCTGAACAGCACGCCGCGGCCGTCCGGAGCGGTCCAGTGCACGACCACGCTGCCGGGGAAGTGGCCGCCCGGTTGCGACGCCCGCACGCCGGGCAGGATCTCGATCTCGCCGCCGTCGGCCGGGTCCGCCGCGTGGCCCCCGCCCCACACGATCGTGTTGCGCGGTCGCAGGCCCAGCCACTGCTCGTCCGGAGCGGAGACGTACACCGGGCAGTCGTCGAACGCCGCCGACCACAGCGACTGCAGCCCGTACATGTGCGGGTGCGAGGCGATGATCGCCGACAGACCGCCCCACCCGCGGATCGCCGCGACCGCCTCGTCGCTGATGTAGTTCGGCACCTCGACCAGGACGTTCCCGTGGTCGGTCCGGATGAGCGACGGCCGCTGGCCGATGCCGGGGCAGTACTTCTGCTCCAAACCGATGACGTCGGTCTCGCGCTCGGTGAACTCGATCGACGCACCCGCCGCCCGCGACTGCTCGGGCGTCGTCCAGCGCTGCCCGGCAACGGGCACGTACTGGCGTTCGTCCGCGCAGATCGGGCACACCTCGGGCAGGGGCTCCGCACGCTCGACCCCGCACGTCGCGCACTGGGTCACCGCGCTCACGGCATGTCCCCCTCGATGTCGACGGGGTGCCACGACTCGCCCACCTGCACCTCGAGGGACCCGTCGGCGGGTCGGGTCTCACGCTGACCGGCCACGGCGGCCTCGAGGGCCTGCTGGGCGGTCTCGTGCTCGCCGAGATCGATGGTCTGGTCGGGGGTGTGGAGGCGGTAGTGGGGCATGCCCCCCAGTGTCCCCCCGGCGGGCGCGGGCCGCATCCCTCGCCGGCGCCGGGGGACCCACCCTGCTGCTCGGCGGGTCTTCCCCTCGTCCCGACCGCAGCGCACACTGGGAGCAGGCACCTCGCGTCGGAAGGGCACACCATGTCGTCGTCATCCTCTTCGTCACACGATCAGGCGCCGACGGCGCCCGCCGACCCCCCGTCCGGTTACCCCGACCTGGGTGCGGACCCGATCGACGGGATCCGGTTGCTGCGCGCGCCTGCCGTGCCCACCGCCGTGGTCCGTGTGACGGGCGTGCCGATGTCGGAGCTGACCGGGGTGTTCGACTCCGTCTTCGGGACCGTCCTGCCGCGCGCGTTCGAGGCCGGCCTGGCTCCCGCGGGCCCGCCCATCGCGCTCTACACCGCCGCGGTCGAGGGGCCCGACTCGGTGGTGGACCTGGAGATCGGCTTCCCGCTCCGCGCCCCGCTGGCCGAGCAGGTGGGCACGGAGCCGATCGAGGCCGACGGTCGACAGCTCGTCGCCTCCGAGCTGCCGGCCGGCGAGATCGCCGTGATCAGCCACGTGGGCTCCTACGACGACCTCGGGCAGGCGTGGGGCGACTTCATGGGCGAGATCGCGGGGACGGGACGCGCTCCCGGGCTGCCGTTCTGGGAGTCCTACGTCACCGAGCCGTCGCCCGACATGGACCCGGCCACGCTGCGGACCGACCTGTTCTGCGCGGTGCGCACGCCCGACGACGCGGCTTGACCCGCCCCGGCGCCTCCCGAGAGGGTTTCGCGCGTCAGCCGTCGCTTGTGTACGTTCCACCGGGAGGCGACCTGGGCGAACGCGGGCCGAAGTGACGGCTGGCGGAGTCCAGTCACGGTGAGGGTCCGCGGGGCGGGCCGAAGTGGCGGCTGGCGGGTCGCGGGGCGGGTCGAGGAGTGCGGCGCGGGTCCGGGGCTACTCCATCTCCTCCAGCGAGCGGCCGGTCGTCTCGGGGATGAACCGCGCCACGAACAGTAGCGACAGCAGCGCCGCGACCGCGTAGAAGCCGTAGGTGAACGGCAGGCTGAACTCAGCCATCGGCGGGAACGCGGTCGACACGGCGAAGTTCGCCAGCCACTGCGCGGCCGCCGCCAAACCCAGCGCGGTGGAGCGGATCCGGTTGTTGAACATCTCGCCGAGCAGCACCCACACCGCCGGGCCCCACGACATGCCGAAGAACACGACGAAGCCGTTGGCGGCGATGAGCGCGACGAGCCCGGAGGTGTCGCCGAGCTGCGGGGCGAGTTCGCCGTCCGGCCCGGCGACCATGGTGGCCTGGCTGAACATCGCCGCCATCACCGCCAGGCAGACCGTCATGCCGACGGAGCCGATCATGAGCAGCCTGCGACGCCCGATCTTGTCGATGAGCGCGATCGCCACGATCGTGACCACGATGTTCGTCACCGACGTGATGACCGACTGGGTGAACGCGTCCTCCTCGGCGAAGCCGACCGACTGCCACAGCGTCGTGGAGTAGTAGAAGATCACGTTGATGCCCACGGCCTGCTGGAAGACCGACAGGATGATGCCGATCCACACGATGGGCAGGAAGTTCCACCCGCCCGGGCGGATCAGGTCCCGCCAGGACTGGCGGCGGTCCTCGCGGACGGTCGCCCGGATCTCGCGGATGCGGGAGTCGATGCCGCCCTCCTGGATCGACCGCAGCACGCGTTTGGCCTCGTCGACCATCCCGCGGCCCACCAGGTAGCGTGGCGATTCGGGGATCATCAGCGCCAGCACGCCGTAGGCCACCGCGGGGATCACCTCCGCCCAGAACATCCACCGCCAGGCTGCCGCCCCGAACCACAACTCCTCGATCGCGCCGCCGGCCACTCCCGCCAGCCACGCGTCCGAGAGCAGTGCCACGAAGATGCCCGAGACGATCGCCAGCTGCTGTAGTGAACCGAGGCGACCTCGGACGGCCGGCGGCGCCACCTCCGCGATGTACGCCGGCGCGATGACCGACGCGGCGCCCACCCCGAGCCCGCCGAGGACACGCCAGGCGATGAGGTCCCACGGGCCGAACGCGAAACCCGATCCCAGGGCGCTCGCGAGGAACAACACGGCCGCCAGGACCATGACGCGGGTGCGGCCCCACCGGTCGGCCAGTCGCCCGGCCAGGTAGGCGCCGAGGATGCATCCGAGCAACGCCGAGGAGACCGTGAACCCGATCAGCCCGGCACCGATCCCGAAGTCCTGCTGCACCGCGTCGACCGCGCCGTTGATGACCGCGGTGTCGAAGCCGAACAGGAACCCGCCGAGCGCGGCGACCAGGGAGATGATCACCACCCGGCCGGTGTGGAACGACTCCTCGTCGGACGGCTGTCGGGACGTCTGCTGTGTGGACATGCGTACCCCGCTCCCCGGGCCCGCCGGCCCTGTGACAGTGGTGAGAGGAGGGTAGGACTGGGGCGCAAGTGGCGCAACCGACGAGGAGGCGCAGCAGAAAATGGCCCGGTGCGCGCCCGCGGCGTGAGAACACGTTCTAAGCTCGGGTCACCTCGTCGTCGTCACCGAAAGGCCACCCACCATGAGCGCCGCGGCCACCGCACCCGAGCAGATCCGCGCCACCGCGCAGTCCTACGTCGACGCGCTCGTCGCCGGCGACCTCGAGGCCGTCATGGCCCTCTACGCCGACGACGCCACCGTCGAGGACCCCGTCGGCGGCGGCACCGTGCACGAGGGCGCGGAGGCGATCCGCGCCTTCTACTCCACCGTCACCGCGCTGAAGATCGAGGCGAAGGTCCTCGAGACCCGCGTGTGCGGCAACGACCTGTTGTTCAACTTCGAGATCACCACCCACTTCGACGGGGGCTCCAAGGCGACCATCAACGTGTGGGACCTCATGGTCCACGACGACGAGGGCAAGGTCTCCTCCATGCGCGCCTACTGGACCCCGGAGAACATGAGCTGAGTGCACCGGCCGGGGGCGGCGGCGAACGGCCGTCGCCTGCCCGCCCGGGGCGGCGGACCTACGACCCGCCCTGGCTCCCCGCGCCCTGCGGGACGTTCTCCGACGGCTGGACCACGACCAGGCCCTGCCCGCCGAACGCCAACTGGAACGTCTCGCCCGACCCACCGCGGATCAGCGACCGCAGGCCACCGGTGTCCACGCGCACGTCCATCGACACCCCGGCCGTCCACAACACCACGGCCTGCGGATCGGCGAAGGTCGGCGCCCCGGCGACGTCCAGCGCCACCGGCTGCCCCTTGGTCGTCACCGCGACGAAGCCCGTCCCGCGCAGGGAGACGTTGAACAGGCCGCCGGTCATCACGGCGCCCTTCGCGGCGATGCGGTGGATGTCCCACGCGATGCCCTCGGAGAAGGCCAGGACGCTCGCTCCGTTCACCGAGATCATGTCGTCCTCGAGGTACAGCACCTGCACCTCGGAGGCCTGGTCGGCCAGGAACAGCTCGCCGCGGCCGGAGCAGCGCATGAGCGGAACGCCCTCGCCGGTGGCGGCGGCCTTGAACATCTTGCCGAGCCCGCCGCTGCCGATGTTCTCGAAGCCGATCTGCCCCTGGTAGGCGACCATCGACCCGGTCCGCGCGAGGATCGGCTGGTCGGCGAGGGTCACCTTGAGCATCTTGGAGTTCTGGAGCGCGAACGGGCGGCTCGTCTCCGCCTCCCGGGCGTTCTGGAAGAGGTCGCCGTGGATCATGGCGTCGACGCTACCCGCGCTGCGCTAGCGTGGAACGCATGATCACCGCAATCGTCTTCGTCCACGCCGAGACGGCGCGGATCCCCGAGGTCGCCTCCGCCATCGCCGAGATCGACGGCGTGTCAGAGGTGTACTCCGTCACCGGCACCATCGACCTCATCGTGCTGGTCCGCGCGCGGCGCAACGAGGAGATCGCCGACATCGTCTCCGACCGCCTCAACAAGGTACCCGGCGTGCTGGACACCGAGACGCACATCGCGTTCCGCACCCAGTCCAAGCATGACCTCGAGGCCGCGTTCTCGATCGGTTACGAGGACTGACCGCTCATCTGCTGGAACGGGCGAGCCGGCGAGCCCGGCGCCGCGCGCGCTGCAGCTCGGCGAGCAGGTCGGGGCCGCTCCACCGGCGCCGGTTCTCGCCGTCGGCCTCGGCCTCGCGCACCAGTTCCACGATCCGCTCGCAGGCCGGCGCCGACAGTCCGAGCTGACGGGCCATCTTCACGACCTTGCCCTGCAGGACGTCGATCTCGGTGGGCCGGCCCCGCAGCAGGTCGTCGTTCATGGACGAGGTGCCGTCGGCGTCGACCCGCATCACGGCCCGACCGAGCCGGCGGAACAGCGGGGTGGGCAGGCGCATCACGATCGGTAGGGCGCCGGCGGGCACGGCGAGCGGCACCCGGGGCACCACGCCGGCCGCGGTGAACACCCGGTTCGCCTCGGCCTGGCACAGGGCGAGGCAGCACCGCAGATCGCGGTCGAGCAGCTCGGTGCGCAGCGGCAGGCCGGACAGGGCCTGGACGGCGTTGTTGAGGTTCATGAGGACCTTGCCGTGCAGGACGGCCTGGATGTCGTCGGTGGGACGCAGCGGCAGCCCGGCCTCGGTGGCGGTGCGCAGCAGCGGCGCGAGCCTCGGGTGCTCGGCGATCCGGATCTCGCCGGTGGACGTGCGGCGGTAGGTGGCGGGCCCGGTGCGCGCGACGTTGAACGGCACGAACCCGGCGATCACCGGCGCGGAGTCCACGCCTTCGCGGATGAGGTCGGCGGAGTGCAGCCCGTTCTGCAGCCCGACCACGAGGGTGGTGGGGCGCAGGAGCGGCGCGAACTCCGCGGTGGCGGCGGCGGTCTGACCGGCCTTGGTGCACACCAGCACGACGTCGGCGCGGCGGACCGAGTCCGGGGTGGTGGCCAGGGTGAGCATGTCGGCGGGGACGTGCAGGCGGCCGCCCTCGGTGCCGCCCGCCTCCACGGTGAGGCCCAGTTCACGGATGGGGTCGAGGACGTGGGGTCGTCCGACGAGGGTCACGTCGGCGTGGCGGGCGAGCCGGCCGCCGAGGTAGCAACCGACCACGCCCGCGCCGATCACGGTGATCCGCAGAGGGGAATCGGGGCTGGTCATGGTGGTGCAGACGTTACGACACGCACGGCCGCGCGGCAGGCGTTCGCGGCACGCGGGCGTGCGGAAAAGGCGCGAGGCGGTGGGCGCGGCGCGTGAGGGAGTGGCCGGCGGGCGTCAGCGGGGCCGGGGTCGCAGGACGACCTCGGTGGGGTGGGCGTCGGGGGTCGACTCCAACGCGTGCCGGACGGCGGTGGCCACGGAGTCGGCGCTGAGGTAGGCGCCGGGCTCGTAGGTGCCGCCCTCGTGCGCGACGATCGCGCGCTGCATGTCCGTGTCGACGCGGCCGGGGTGGATGGAGGTGACGCGCAGGTCGGGCTCCTCGCCGCGGAGGGTGTCGGTGACGGCGCGCAGTGCGAACTTGGAGGCGCTGTAGGAGCCCCAGCCGGGCTTGGCGGTGGTCCCTGCGCCGGAGTTGACGACGACGAGGTGTCCTCGTGCCGCGCGCAGCGCCGGGAGCAGTGACCGGGTCAGCTCGACCACGGCCAGCACGTTGACCTCGAACGCCCGGCGCCACTGCTCGGCGTCGGTGTGTTCGATCCGGCCGAGATCGGCGACCCCGGCACAGTGGACGAGCCCGTCGAGCGTGCTGAGGCCGTCGGCGACGCGGGCGACCCCGTCGGCGGTCGTGAGGTCTGCCTCGACGATCTCGACGGACCGGCCGTCGTCCGGGTGTGCGGACCGGCCGTCG
>NZ_JAALDU010000074.1 GCF_014145015.1 Dietzia sp. E1
GCCCGCGCCGCCCGATCGCGCTGATCACCAGCCCGATCCCGGCCCCCACCAGGGCGCCGGCGATGGCCGCCACCCCGACCAGTTGCGCCGGCGAGGCCCCGCGCGCGGTCTCCGCCGGACGGACGGCGGCCTCGCTGATGACGAAGGGAGCCAGGATCGTCGACGCCGACGTGCTCGCCGACCGCAGCACCGTCGCCAGCGCGGCGTCGGAGGACGCTGCCGAACCGGTCTCCACGGTGACCTCGACGAGCGTGGTGTCCACGAGGGCGTTCGCCGAGAGCACGACCTCGGTGGTCGGCACGTCCAGCGCCCGGGCGGCCTCGACCGCCCACTGCTCGCTGCCGTAGATGGTCGCCGCGGTGCGGACCACCTGCTCCTCACTGAGGACCTGCCAGAAGTCGGCCGCGAGGTCGTCGGGAAGGCCCGCCGCGGGGACGACCGCGACGGTGGCGGTCGATGCGTACCGGGCGGGGGCGTCCGCCAACGCGGTCCCCGCCCCGGCGCCGGTGAGCGCACCCAGCACCGTGGTGGCGGCGACGATCCAGGCGCGGCGTGTCCGTGACGTCATTTCGGGCTCCCTGTGGGTACGGCGCGCGTGCGGCCGGTCGTGGTGGTGCGGGCCCGCGACAGCAGCGCGGCCCCGGAGGAGAACAGATCGGGGGCGGTCAGGCGCACGAGCAGCGGGTAGACCACGGCTCCGGTGCCGACGAGGACGGCCAGCTCGGCCGCGGGGTGCAGGGTGCCGGTGACGAGTGACAGCGCCCAGACGACGCCCGCCATGACCCCGGCCGCGGCCAGCGGACGCAGGATCGACGCCAGCAGCGGGCCCGCCGCCGTGCCGGTGACCCGGGTGACCACCCACAGTCGCACGGCAGAACTCACCAGCTCGATCGCGACCAGCACGCCCGCCACCGCGACCGCGCCGTGGCCCGCCGCCCACCACACGGGCACGGCCATCACCGCGAGCTTGCCGGCGTTGAGCGCGGTGAGGATCCCCGGCCGCCCGAGGGCCTTGAAGACGTCGCCGGAGTGGAACGAGGTGGCGTAGACGAGCGCGAACAGGCTGATCAGGGCCAGCATCGGCGCCGCGTCGGCATACCGCTCGCCGTACAGCGTCCGGATGAGCGGGTCGGCCACCACCGCCAGCCCCAGGGCCACCGGCGCGGTCAGGCCCACCACCCAGGCGACCACGACGCGGTAGTGCCGGGTCAGCGCCTCGGGATCGTCCTGCAGCCGGGACAGGGCGCTGAAGAGCACGTCGCTGACCACGATGCACAGGTTGAGCACGATGAGTTCCGGCACCCGGTAGGCCAGGGTGTACATCCCCAGCGCCTCGTCCCCGGCTCGCGCGCCGATCGCGAGGTAGTCGACGTTGTAGATCCCGTACGCGAGGAGCGTCACCGCCGACACCGGCAGCCCGAACCGCAGGAGTTCAGCGAAGACGCCGCGGTCGAAGCCGAACCGCAACCCGGCGCCACCGGCCCGCCAGTACAGGGCCGTGGTCACCGCGACCCCCAGGATCTGCGCGTAGACCAGGCTCCAGACGCCCTGACCCGCGATCGCCAGCCCGATCGCCGTGACGGTCTTGACCGCGGCCCCGGCCGCCTCGGGGACGAGCCGCGCCCGGAAGTCCAGGCGGCGCCGCAGCGCGGACTGGGGGACCACCCCGAGCGCCGAGATCACCAGGGCGACCGCGAGAGCCCGGACCGGCGACGCGAGATCCGGCCTGTCGGCCACCTCGGCGAGGACGGGCGCGGCCACCACCAGCACGGCGGCGGCCAGGACCCCGGTCACGGTGGTGACGAGCAGACCGGTGGGGGCGATGACGGACCAGGGGCGGCGGGACTGCACCACCGAGGCGCCGAAGCCGAGGTCCTTGACGTAGTCGAAGAGGTTGACCACCAGCAGGGCGAAGGCGAACAGGCCGAACTCGGCGGGCTCGAGCAGCCGGGCCAGGACGACCATCATGATGAGGGTCGAGGACTTGCTCAGGGAGAACACGGCGTAGTTCCACGCGGACTGCCGCCCGGTGTCCGGGGTGGCGGTGGCGGCGGTGGACGGCTGATCCATGGGGCCTCCGGGGCCTCGATGATCCTGAGATGAAGCTGAGCGGTCGGGCGATCGTGGTGTCGCCCTTTTCGGGGCGACGGCCCCTTTCGGGCTCGATAAGAAATGATAGACCTTTTATGTAGACTCTGGAAAGATGATCTTCCACCGCAGGTGGTCGACCGCAGCCAGAAGGGGGCCGGATGAACCGCCGGATAGCAGTGGTCAGCGCCGTGAACCCGTATCCCACGGACGCGGGGAAGAAGGTCGTCCTCGCCGGGCTCCTCTCGTACTTCGCGGAGCGATACGGCCCGGAGGCGGTCCACTACGTCCACGTGGGCGCAGACGACGGCTCGTTTCCCCCGCCCGACTGGCCCACGGCCGCGAGCGCTGTCCCCGCCCCGCGGACGCACGAGGCCGTGCGGCAGGTTCTCACCCGCACGACCACCGGTCGCTCCAGCCTCCAGGAGTCGCTCCTGCGTTCACCGCGGACCGGGGAGGGGATCCGCCGGGCGCTGGACCGGGTGCGTCCCGACACGGTGGTCTACGACACCGTCCGGATGGCGCAGTACGCCGGGCAGAGCGGCGCGGCCCTGCAGATCTGCTACCTCGACGACCTGTTCTCGGAGCGGTACGCCACCATGCTGCGGACCGCGCGGCTGCACCCCGACATCGACATCGCGCCGCTGGGCAACTTCGCCGGATTCGTCCCGGCCCCCCTGCGACCGATCGCCGCACACCGGTGCGGATGGCAGTCCCTGTTGACCGTGGAACGGCATCTGATCCGCCGCGGCGAGGACCGCGTCGCCCACGACGTCGACCGGGCCCTGCTCATCAGCGAACCCGAGGCAGAGATCCTGCGTGCCCGGACCGGGCTGGGGGAGGACCGGATCATGTCGGTCCCGCCCCTGCTGGCCGAGCCCCCCCGGCGGACCCGCCGGCCGTCGGGGCGCCCCGAGTACGTCTTCCTCGGTCAGCTGTCCCTCCCGCACAACGACGACGGTCTGCGCTCCTTCCTCGCCACCGTGTGGCCCCTGGTGCTCGCAACCGAACCGCGGGCGCGACTGCGGATCATCGGACGATCACCGCGCCCGGGGCTGACGGAGGCGGTGGCGGCCCACGCCGACTCGGTCGTCCTCGAGGGCTACGTCCCCGACCTCGCCGAGGCGCTGGCCACGGCCACGGCCATGGTCAACCACCTCCGCTTCGGCTCCGGCATCAAACTCAAGGTGATCGAGGCCCTCGGCCACGACCTCCCCGTGGTGTCCACCGGGATCGGGGCGCACGGGATAGACCTCTCCGGGACCTCCGGGGTGCTGGTGGCCGATGACCCCCGGGACTTCGCCACCCACCTGCTGGAACTGGCGGACCCCGCCGCCAACGCCGTCCACTCGCAGGCCGCCGCCGGTCACTTCGCCCGCGCGTACTCCCGCGACGCGGTGCTGGGACGCTACGACCGCGCATTCGCGGGCAGGTAGGGCCGCAGTGTGTCCCGCCACGTCGTCGTCATCATCCGGTTCGTCGCGACTGCCGCGGTACTGGCCGTCGCGGCCGTCGGGGGGCTCCTCCTGCTGCACGACGGGGTGGGGAGGGACGTCGCCCGCGTCTCCGCCTTCCCCGCCGAGGACATGCGCCCGCCGGCCACACCCACAGATGACCTGACGCTCCTCCTGCTCGGCCAGGACTGGTCCCCCGACGCCGCGCGGCACGGCCGCAGCGACGCGATCCTGCTCGTCCGGATCCCCTGGCACCGGTCCACCGTCACGATCGTGTCGATCCCGCGGGACTCCTGGGTGACCCTGCCCGGATTAGGCGAGGGCAAGATCAACTCCGCGCTCGCCCTGGGCGGACCCCCGTTGGCGGTGGCCACCGTGGAGGACCTCACCGGAATCCGCGTCGACCACGTCGCGATGGTCGACGGCGACGGGTTCAGTGCGCTCACCGACGCGCTCGGCGGGGTGACGATCGAGATCCCGGAGACGGTCCACGACAGCGCGCGCGGGATCACGTGGACCGCCGGGACCCACCGGCTCGACGGCGCCGGGGCACTCGACTACGTCGGCCAGCGGTACGGACTCGCCGGCGGTGACCTCGACCGGGTGCGCCGCCACCAGAACCTGCTGCGGGCGATGGCCACCACACTGCTCGACCTCGACGCGCTCGCCGATCCCCGGGCCGTCCACCGGCTGGTCGGCGCGGCCACCGACTCGATCGTCGTGGACGAGGAGTGGGATGCCGACGAGATGAGGGAACTCGCACTGTCCCTCCGGTACCTAAAGGAGGCGGACCTGACGTTCACCACGGCCCCGGTCGCCGGTCTCGACCGGGTGGGCGGGCAGAGCGTGGTCCGGCTGGACCGGGCGCGCGCGGCCGAGCTGTGGACGGCGATCCGGGAGGACTGGGGCCCGGAATGGGTGGAGCAGTCCGGCGTCGCCCTCGCCCCGCGCGTGCCCTGACCGGTGCCACGCGGCTCCGCGAGCAGCCGCACCTACGCGGCCGTGCCGCGCCGGTGGCGCACGATCTCGCGACCCACGATGGTCGCCAGGCCGAAACCGTTCGGCGGATCCTGAGGAAACTCCGCGCTCTCGTCGGCGACACCGGGTCGCCACCGGATGAGCGTGGAGGTCTGCATCACCACGCGGTCGCGGCCGAGGGACTTGGCCCGGTACACGCAGCGGTCGGCGGTCCGGGTGAGCTGGTCCATGATCTCCGAGGCGTTCGGGGGGCCCGAGTCGCTCGTCTCGATCGGGCCGAGGACCGCGCCCACGCTCACCGTCACCTCGCCCTCGGCGGCGACGGCTCCCCGGATGCGTGAGGCCGCGGCACTGATCTCCGCGACGCTGTCAACCGGGAACATCACCACGAACTCCTCGCCCCCGATCCTGCTCACCAGGCTGCCGGCCGGGGCGGCGGTGGTGATGACGCGCACCGCGTTGACGAGCACGATGTCCCCGGCGGTATGCCCGAACGTGTCGTTGACTTCCTTGAAGTGGTCGATGTCGATCAGCAGGAAACCGACCGGCCGGCGGTGATCGGCGCAGTGACCGAACACGCGGGCGTGGCGTCGGATCAGTCCCCGCCGGTTCAGCGCTCTGGTCAGCGGGTCGATCTCGCCGACGAGCGCGACCCTCTCCATCGCGAACTCAAGGGAACTCCGCAGCACCACCACCATGAAGACCGGGATGCAGACGGTGAGGATCGATGCGCCCGCCGCGACGAGCCCGCCGATGACCGAGGTGGACGACACGGCGGAGAAGGCCGAGGCGAGCAGGATGGCCGTCAGGCTGAACCCGATTGTCGCCCGGATCGTCGAGGCCATCGCGGCGATGGCGGGGGCCGTGGCCAGCAGGGCGACGATCGCCCGTGAGGCCGCCGGATCCGTCACGATGGTCGCCGAGAACGCGATGCAGACCATCGCGCCCACCCCCACGACCGCGAACTGGCGATCCGTGAGCCGACCGACGCGGGCGGTGAACAACAGCAGCGCGACCCCGAACAACCAGACCGTGATCAACGCCGGCATCATGCCCGGGCGGACGAAAGTAGGGCTGCCGAGGGCGAGCACCGGGAGGAATGCCCCGCATCCGCTGCTGACGAGAATCGCGGCCGACCTGGCGTCGAATCTCTCCCAGAAGCGGGCGGGCACGCTCATGAGCCCGTGCCGGCCAGGACCGCCCTGACGGTGAGCAACAGGATCTTGATGTCGAGCCACACCGACCAGTTCTGGATGTAGAAGTTGTCGTACAGTGCCCGGTCGTCGATGCTCGTGTCGCCCCGGAGACCGTGGACCGCGGACCATCCCGTCAGTCCCACGGTGGCCCGGTGGCGGTCCACGTAGGACGGGACGCTCCTCGCGAACTGCTCGACGAAGTGGGGACGCTCGGGGCGCGGGCCGACGAGCGACATGTCTCCGCGTACGACGTTCCACAGCTGGGGCAACTCGTCGATCGAGGACGCGCGCAGTATCCGCCCGACCGGACCGATCCGGTCCTCCGGATGCCAATCGGTGTCGGACGCCCCGGGGTCCACCGGCCGCATGGAGCGGAACTTGTAGAGGACGAACTCGTGTCCGCCGCGACCCACGCGCACCTGGCGGAACAGGATCGGCGCACCCCGGTCGGACAACGCGACGGCCACGGCGGTCAGGGCGAGTAGAGGCGACAACAGGACCAGCGCACTCCCGGCGACCATCACGTCGAACACCCGCTTCGCCTGCCAGTACCACGTGCGATTGATGTGGCGCCGCACCCTGAGCAGCGGGACGGTATGGATCCGATCCATGTCCGAGTTGAGGTGCACGAACTCGAACAACCGGGGCACCAGGTAGATCTCGCAGTCCAGGGAGTCGCACTGCCTCAGAGGGGAGATCAGGGAGGAGTCCGGGCGGTGCTGGAACGCCACGATCACGGTCTCGACGCCCAGCTCCACCACCGCTTCGTGCAGCGGGCGATCGAGGACGGGGACCGGGAACCGGTCGGCGCCCAGCAGCGGGTCGCGGTCGATCACCGCCACGGGTTCCAGGCCCAACTCGGGGAACTCGTCGATACTGTCGAGCAGCTCACCGGCGACCACCCCGCCACCGACGATGATCGTGCGCCGACGGGCGGCGGGGTTGCGGCGCCGCCGGCGACGCACGAGCGCGTAGTAGACCACGCGGGTGAGGAAGAGTGCCGCGAAAACCGACGCGATCATGACGAGCAGGTCCCGGATGGAATCGTGCCCACCACGGGCGAACTCCACGACGAGCGCTCCGACGACCGAGGCCGCGGCGAGACGCGGGGCGTCGTTGAGTGCAGAGAGGGTGATGAGAGTGCGGTAGTTACCGGAGAACTCCACTGCCAGTACCACCAGGATCGCGGCCACCGCAGCACCGGTCGCCGAGTCGACGAACGCGTAGATCACCGCAGTCTGGAGCACCACGTCGAGCCCCGCCAGGAGGGTGTCGGACCGCTGCCGCGTCACCAGTCGGGCTCGGACCTTCTCCCCGACAGCGACGTCGCGGACCGTCATGACGCGACTCTCTCGATGTGGTGGGCAGTGCCGAAATCGCTCGTGGCTGCCGGCGTGCCCTGGTGCTGCGTTCGGGAGAACGTGGCGAGGAACTCGTCCGCGCTCACGCCCGCGCTGGCGGAGGTGTAGGCGTGCAGCAGCTCCGCGATCCCGTCCGCGAGCCCGTGACGGGCCTCGAAGCCGACAGCTCGCCAGATCTCCCCGGAGTCCACCCGGCGGGGCTCGCTCGCACTCCCGGAGTGGCGGACGAGTCCGATGGATGTCCCCGGCACCGCCTCGACGATCATGCGGGCGAGCGCGGCCTCCGTCACCGTGTCCTCGTGACTGCCGACGTTGAACGACGCTCCGTGCACCGTCTCTCGCAGCGCCTCCAGGCACCGCAGGACGGCGTCCGCGACGTCCCTCACGTGGATCGACGGCCCACAGGTGTCGGCGGCTCCCGCCAGCACGACCCGGCCGTCGAGGGCCGCGGTGGCGACCATGTGGTTGACCGGTAGGTCCGAGCGCAGCCGCGGAGAGAACCCGAACGCCGTGGCCAATCTGAGGGACACCGGGGTGAAACCGCTGTCGGCCAACGCCGTGATGTCCTCCTCGACCCGCAATTTTGAGGCCGCCCACGGGGTGGTCGGGTGCAGGGGGCTGGACTCCGTCGCAGGTTCCCCGTCCCCGGGCTCGTACACCGCGCACGTCGAGGTGAAGAGGAACCTGCCCACCCCCGCCGCCCTGGCCTCCCGGGCCAGCCGAACCGAGACGCGATGGTTTTCCTCGCCGACGGAACGTTGGAGAGCTCCGGTGCCACCTCCGTCCGGCGCCGCGGCGAGATGAACCACGGCGTCGAATCCCGCGAGATCCGTGGCCGTGACCTCACGCATATCCGCGCAGAGGGTGGGCGGATCGTGTGGACTCCTTCCCAGGATACGCTCCGCGAACACCCCCGTATCGATACCTGTGACCTCGTGTCCGGCGGCCGAGACCTCGTCTGCCACCACGGTTCCCAGGTACCCCTGGTTCCCCGTGACCAGGACCCTCATGGATCCCTTCCCCCTGGTGAACGTCGTCTCGGTGCCGGGCCTGCTGATGACTGTCCTGTCCATAAGAGTGCTCCGCTACCTCAGTCGCCGGAGCGGGTCCCCTAGTGCCCGCCTCGACGCGTTTCGATAAGCGTAGCTTGATCATTCGAATGTGCAACCTTTAAACATGCTGTGACCAGCATTCTGGCGCCAACCTGCGGGGGAGTGGCACTTATGTGTTGTTAAGGAATGCGGATCTGGGATGCGGGCCCCGGACGGCCGTAGAAGTATCCCTGTGCGTGGGTGAACCCCAGGTCTCGTAGGGCGGGAATCTGGCCCTCGTCCTCCACGCCCTCGGCGACGGACGCTATCCCGAGCGTCTGGGAGATGTCGCAGACGGCGCCGATGATCTTGCGGATGGAGGGGTCCGAGACCGAGCGCACCAGGGAGCGGTCCACCTTGACCACGCTCACCGGGAGGTCGGCGAGGTAGCGCAGTGCCGCGAACCCCGTCCCCAGGTCATCGACGCAGATGACGCAGCCCATCTCCGCCAACCCCTCGATGGTCCGCATCGCCGGGGAGGCGACATCGATGAGGGCCTGCTCCGTGATCTCGATCCAGACGTCGGACGCGCTCAGCGACAACTCGTCCAGGGTTCGTCGTACATACGGCAGGAGCCGCGAATCCGCGAGCTGTCGTGCGGAGTAGTTGACGGACATGAACAGCGGCGTGGTCACACTATGGGGACTCCACCGGGCGAGCTGCTCCAGCGCGGAACGCGTCCCTGCTCTACCGATCGGCAGGATGAGCGAGGTCTCCTCGGCGGCGGGGAGGAACGCCGGCGGGGTGAGTAGGGCATCGCCTCTCCGCCACCGGATCAAGGACTCGTAGCCGAGCACGCGGGCGTCGGCCAGGTCGACGATGGGCTGGTAGTGCATCTCGAAATCCGAGGAGGCAGCGCGCGCCATCGCAGTCCTCAGCTCTGAGGCGTTGGCGAGTTCCTCGAGCATTGACTGCGTGGCCGCGTGCAGATGCGACCCGGTCTCCATGGCGAGATGCGCGGCCGCGAACGCCGCCCGCATCAGGAGGTCCGGGTCGTCTGTACCCACCGACGCCGCAGTGGCGGAACCGACCTGTGACTGCACGAAGTGCTCCCGGTCGGCGAGGAGGAGCGGGTGGGAGAGGTGTTCCTTCAGCTCGGCGGTGAGGTCGTCCACGGAGTGGGTGCCCGCGTCGAACCGGATGACCACGGTGCGGTCGACGGGTCCGGGCTCGACGATGGCATGGCCCCCCAGGGCGGCGCGAATAGATGACTGTGCAGCGGTCGTGATCAGGGCCGAGGTGGCGAAACCGTGTGCTGCCAGGAAGCCGCCGGAGAGATCCAGTCCCACGACGATGACGCCTGCAGAACTCGGTGCCTGCGCTCGACCCGGAGCGCCTGCCTCGATCCCCTGCCTCTCCTCGGGGTCTGCGTCCGAGAGTCCGTTCGCCGGGCAGACATCATCGGCACGGGAGCCGGGCGCCCCGGCCTCCTGCGGCAGTCTCGACAGACGTAACACCATCGGAATGACCATACAGCCGAAACTGGCCGTTCGATCAGCTAATTTCCGTCCGACACGCAGCGTAGCCGGGCGTGGCGTACCCCGGGGTGAGGTCGATCGACTCGGTGCCGAGTGCCGGATGGGTAGCCTCGCGGCCATGACCGACTTCGTCCTCCTCCCCGGCCTCCACGGTGACGCGCAGACGTGGGCGCCGGTCATGCGCGCGCTGCCGGACGGCGTCCACGCCACGCCGCTGGACCTTCCGGCCGTGTCCGACCTCGATGCACTCGTCGACGAGGTGGCGGGCCGGGTCGCGCCCGGCAGCGTCGTCGTCGGGCATTCCCTCGGCGGCGTGGTGGCGATGCATCTCGCCGAGCGGCACCCGTCGCTGCTGGCCGGGCTCGTCCTGGTCACCGCCCCGGTGGGTGCCGAAGATCCGGAGTCGGCGAAGGCGCGGGCGGACCGCGCTGCAGGCCTGAGTCCGGAGGCGTACGAGGAGATCGCGCTCGACGGCATGGAGGCGGTGTACTACGGCGACCGCGGTCACGATCCCGAGGTCCGGGCCGAGCGGCTGCGCGCGGCGCGGGTGTACGGTCCGGAGCGGTTCGCAGCCCATTCGGTGGCGATCGGCGCCCGCCCGGATCGCAGCGAGTTCCCCGCGCGGGCTGGTGTCCCGGTGCTGATCGTGGGGGCGTCGGACGACCAGGTGGTGTCCACCGAGGAGCAGCGGCGGTGGGCTGAGGTGAATGGTGCCGGGGATGGTCGCGTCACCTACGTCGAGATCCCGGAGACCGGACACATGCTGCCGGTGGAGGCCCCGGACGAGCTGGCCGGCGCGATCGTCGACTGGCTCCGCGGACTCTCGGGCTGACCCGGCCGGTTCCGCGCCACCCGGCAGCCGCGGGTCGGGCGGGTGGAGGTGGGCCTCGTCGTCGTCGTCATCGTCGTCGTCGCGATCTTCCACCCGCACCACGTCGCCCAGTGGCATGCCCGCCTGGCAGTCTCCGGTGACTGGACGCGCGGCGCCGTCACTGGCCGCTCGCGCGCGTACCGTCGATTCATGACCGAGCAGCAGCCCTACGAGGTGCTCGAGCATCACCCGGAGTTCGAGCTGCGGCGGTACCCCTCCCACGCCGCGGCGGAGGTGTCCGTTCGCGGGTCCT
This sequence comes from Dietzia sp. E1, assembly GCF_014145015.1. Lineage (GTDB taxonomy): Bacteria > Actinomycetota > Actinomycetes > Mycobacteriales > Mycobacteriaceae > Dietzia > Dietzia cinnamea_A. The sequence goes on from NZ_JAALDU010000074.1 coordinate 10,771, forward strand.
TCAGCAGTGCCGGCAACCAGGCGTTCAGGGCTCTCTTCAGGTACATCACCGGTCACAATAAGTCCGCCGGGTCCATCGCCATGACGGCGCCGGTCGTCCAGGAGGCCTCCGGCTCCGAGAAGGTCGCCATGACCGCGCCCGTGGTCCAGACCGAGGCCGACGGCGGCGAGCACGTGGTCGCCTTTGTCCTGCCCGCCTCGCTCACCGCCGCGACCGCGCCGGTGCCCACCGATCCTCGGGTGCGGGTCAAGCAGGTGCCCGACCGTGTCGCGGCGGCGGTGCGCTACTCGGGACGGTGGAGCGAGTCGGCCTATCGACGTCACCTGGACCGGCTGCAGGCCGCGATCGGCCGGGCCGGGCTGGTCCCCACCGGGCCACCCAGGTACGCCCGGTTCGACCCGCCCTTCACGCCGTGGTTCCTGCGGCGCAACGAGGTCGTGCAGGACGTGGTGTGGCAGGGCGAGAGCTGAGCCTACTTCTGCGAACGGGGGCGTCCCGATACGCCGCTCGCATCTCGTATCGTCGGTGAGGTGACGCCCTCGACAGATCGCCCGTACGGGCCAGGCGACCTCACGGCCGACGAGTTGAAGCACGCGGTTCTCGACGCATTGGCGAGCGCGGGAGTCCCTCAGACCGAGTTGATGGCCTCGCTGGCGGCCGGGGCGGATTACCAGTCGCCGTGGGAACGCCCGGCCGTCAACCGCCG
>NZ_JAALDU010000075.1 GCF_014145015.1 Dietzia sp. E1
CGGCCGCCGCGACCGCCCGGCCACGGTGCGCCTCGGCACGCCCGGCGCGGCCGAGTGACCCCGCGGCACCCCCGCGGGACGACCGCGTCCTGCTCGTGGTCCGCGTCCTCCTCGTGTCCATCTGCTGCACCTCCGCCTCCTGCATCTCCGCGTCTGCGCGCACGGTATCGCCGGGGTACGACACATCCCGGCGCCCCGGATCCGCGCCCGTGATCAAATGGGGTGGATGGACACCGTGATCACCCGGCTGGACGCCGCCGACTTCCGAGACCGACTGCCCGAGGCTCTGGGGGTCTACGTCGACGCCATGGGCTACCCGTCGCAGGTGATCCGCTCCCGGGCGGCCGCCTGGATGGAGCACAGCTACCGCGACGGCTGGTCCGGGGTGGCCGCGTTCGAGGCCCCGCGCCGACGCCTGCTCGGACAGTCGAGGGGCCCGCTGGTCGCGATCTGTTACGGCTACCACGGCGCGCCCGGCCAGTGGTGGTACGAGCAGGTCTCCCGGGGGTTGCGCGACCGGGAGCGCGAACTCCCGTCCGACTACGTCGAGCTGACCGAGCTGCACGTCTCGCCCACCCACCAGGGCCGCGGTATAGGCGGGACCCTGCTGCGCAGGTTCCTGGCGGACCGTCCGGAGAGCAGGGTCCTGTTGTCCACACCCGAGGTCGAGGGCGAGGACAACAGCGCGTGGCGGCTGTACCGGTCGCTAGGCTTCACCGATGTGCTGCGGTCGTACCGCTTCGAGGGCGATGCACGGCCGTTCGCGGTCCTCGAGCGCACGTTGCCGCTCCCCGTCCCGGGGACCGACGAGTGAGCCGGCGTCATGACGTGGTGGTGATCGGCTCCGGCCACAACGGGCTGGTCTGCGCCGCCTATCTCGCCCGCGCCGGGCACGACGTCCACGTCGTGGAGAAGGACACCGTGATCGGCGGCGCCACCTCGACGGTCGAACGGTACCCCGGTCACCTGACCGATCGCGGGTCGTCGGCGCACCTCATGATCCGGCACACCGGCATCCCGGAGGAGCTCGACCTCGCGGCCCACGGACTGCGCTACATCGACTGCGATCCGTGGGGGTTCGCGCCCGCTCCGCCCGGATCCGGGGAGCCGCCGATCGTCTTCCACCGGGACCTCGACGCGACGTGCGCCAGCATCGCCGCCGCCTGCGGGGGCGCCGATGCCGACGCGTACCGCGAGTTCGTCCGGCGGTGGGACGTCCTCGCGGGACGCATGATGAAGGGCTTCTCGGTGCGGCCGACCGCGCCGGGGCTCGGGTCGGCGTTCCTCGGCGCCGAGGACCTGCGCGACCCGTTCGGCGCGGTCCAGACGTTCCTGTCCTCCGGCGACGCGCTCCTGGACTCGATGTTCGACTCCGAGCGGCTCAAGGCCGCGCTGTCGTGGTTCGGTGCCCAGTCCGGTCCGCCGATGTCGCACCCCGCCACGGCCCCGATGATCGGCTTCGCGGCGCTGATGCACCGGATCCCGCCCGGGCGCGCGGTGGGCGGGTCCGGGGCGCTCGCGGACGCGCTGACGTCGGCGATCCGTGCGCACGGCGGCACGGTCACCGCCGGCGCGGGGGCCACCGCGATCCGCCGCTCGGGTCCGGGCTGGCGGGTCGACACCGGGGGCGGTGACTCCCTCCACTGCTCGACGGTGGTGGCGGCGTGCCACGTCCACACGACCCTCGACCTCCTCGAGCACGAGTTGCCCGCGGCGACGGTGAACGGCTGGCGACGTCGGATCCGGCCCGGCTTCGGCCTGGGGATGGTCGTCCGGCTGGGCACCACCGACCTGCCGCGCTACCCGGACGTCCCCACCGAGACCAGTGCCCACGGGCTGCAGTTGCTCGTCACGGACCGGCGGCATCTCGACCGGCGCTACGGCGTGGCCGCGGCCGGGGGGCTGGACGCGGACCCGGCGGTCCTGGCGATGAGCTTCAGCTCGCTCGACCCCTCCCTCGCGCCGGAGGGCCGACACGAGCTCACCCTCTGGTCGCAGTGGCATCCGCGTCACCTCGCCGACGGGCGGGGCTGGTCCGAGGCCGGGCCCGGGGAGGCCGACCGCATCATCGCCGCGGCGGACCGGTTCGCGCCGGGCCTGGCGGACTCGATCGTCCACCGACACGTCCAGACCCCTGAGGACCTGGAGTCCGAGCTCGGGCTGCTCGGCGGGAACGTCATGCACGTGGAGATGTCGCTGGACCAGATGCTGCCGATGCGCCCGCACCCCGACCTGCGCGGTCATGCGGTCCCGGGCGCCGACGGGGTGTTCCTGGCCGGGGCGTCCACGCACCCCGGCGGAGGCGTCATCGGCGCCAGCGGCAGGACGGTGGCGCGACTCGTCGGCCGCAGGCTCGGCAGGTCGGCGCTACGTCGTCGGGGAATCCGGGCAGAATGACCGCCGTGACCGTGCCCCGACCGCTCCGGCGACCCACGACCGTGCGCTCCACGACCGTGCGCGCCTCAGCCGCCTCCGGCCGCTCGCGGCCGCCCCGACGGGCCGCGGTCCTCGCCACGCTGGCCGCCCTGCTGGTCGTGCTCACCGGGTGTCTGCAGCTCAACGCGCAGATGAGCGTCCGCAAGGACGACACCGTGTCCGGACGCATCCTCGTCGCCGGGGACCAGCCGGAACAGGCGGCGGCCCTCGAACGGCTCGGCGCGCCGTCCGGCCTCGAGCAGAAGGTCCGGATCACGCCCTACTCGGCGGACGGGTTCACCGGTCGCGAGATCTACTTCACCCAGCTGACGTTCGCGGAGATGGACGCGCTCTCCCTGGCGATCGACATCGAGGGCGCCCGCCCGTACACGCTCGGCTTCCGCCGCAGCGGCGACACGGTGTCGTTCAGCGGCTCGATCGACCTGTCGATGCTCCCGGTGGATCGCGCCGGGTCGACGACGACGCGGGTCGACCTCACGTTCCCCAACCGCATCAGCGAGACCAACGGGACCGTCGGCGCGGGGAACTCCGTGAGCTGGACGCCCGCTCCGGGGTCGATCACCCGGATGCAGGCCTCGTCCTCGTACCCCGACCCCGCCGCCCGCGGCTTCGCCGTGTGGATGATCGTGGGCATCGGCGCCGCCCTGCTGGTGTCCATCGGGACGATCCTGGCCGCGCGGACCTCCAGGGCCCGCGCGGACCGCCTGGTGCGCTGACGGCGGTCAGATCCGGCTGGCCGCCACCCCGGGCGCGGGCGCCATCGACAGGTTGGTGAGGACCTCACGGGTGGCCCGCGAGAAGTTGAGGGTGTTGAAGTGCAGGCACGGCACGCCCTCGGAGATCAGCCGCTCACACATCCGGGTGGTGAGGTCGATCCCCACCTCGCGCACCGCCTCGCGGTTCTCCTCCGGCCCGTCCCCCGCAGCCGTCCGGAGCCGCTCGGCCAGGTCGTCGGGCAGCGCGCACCCCGACAGCTCGACCATCCGCTTGACCTGCCGCAGGCTGGTGACCGGCATGAGACCGGGGATGATGGGCTTGTCGCCCTGCTCCGGATCGGCCGCGACGGCGCGGTCCCGCAGGCGCAGGTAGTGCTCGACGTCCCAGAACATCTGCGTGATGGAGTACTCGGCACCCGCGCGCAGCTTGCCGACCAGGACCTCGGTGTCGTGATCGAGGTCCCGCGCCCGGTAGTGCCCCTCGGGGAACGACGCCACGCCCACGTGGAAGTCCCCCACCTCGTGGATCAACCGGACGAGTTCCTCGGCGTAGCGCAGGCCCTCCGGGTGCGCCGTCCACTCCCCCAACGGGTCCCCGGGCGGGTCCCCGCGGAGCGCGAGGATGTTGGACACCCCCACCTCCCCGTACATGCGGATCATGTCGGCGAGCTCGGCCACCGTGTGCCCGACCGCCGTCAGATGGGCGATCGGGACCAGGTCGGTCTCCCGGACGATGCGCTCGACCACGCGGACGGTCCGGTCACGCGTCGACCCGCCGGCCCCGTACGTCACCGAGACGAACGCCGCCCCGAGCTCGGAGAACACGGAGGCCGCGCGCCACAGGCGCTCCTCGGCGGCCTCGTCACGGGGTGGGTAGAACTCGACGGAGAACGGCACCCTCGGGGTGGTCGACGTCGCGATCCTCTCCACGATGCTCGGGTGCCGGCCGCCGTCCGTCGGATCTGGGTCGGGTAGCTGGGTCACCCGACCAGGGTAGCCCGACACGCGTCCGGTCCGGCCGCCGCCCGACGACTAGGATCGTCGGCGACGAGGGCGACCGGACCGGGCGCCCGGAAGGGATGGTGCCCGTGGTCATGGCGACGCGCCCCGACGACGGAGAACGCGTCCACGCGACGCTCCGCCGCCACATCGAGGGACGGCGCACGGTCGTCGCCGCGGTCGACGAGCGGGTGGACCGGCTGGCCGGGCTCCTGTCGGACTTCGTGCTCGACGGTGGCAAGCGGATGCGGCCCAGGTTCGCCCTGGCCGGGTGGGCCGCCTCCCGGCGCGACCCCGGCCCGGCGCCCGAGGAGGTCGTGACCGCCTGCGCCGCCCTCGAGCTGATCCAGGCGTGCGCCCTCGTCCACGACGACATCGTCGACGCCTCCGACACCCGCCGCGGCCGGCCCACCGTGCACCGCGCGATCGAGTCGGCGCACCGGCGGGACGGGTGGGACGGCGACGCCGCCCGCTACGGGGTGTCCCAGGCGATCCTCGTCGGCGACCTGGCCCTGAGCTGGGCCGACGAGATGTTCGTGACCTCCGGCGTCGACCCGGCCGCGCTGAGCCGGGCGCTCGGACCGTGGCACACCATGAAGACCGAGGTCCTGTCCGGCCAGATGCTCGACATCCTCGCCGAGGCGTCCGGCGCCACGGACGAGCAGACCCCCGCCCGGGTGAACCGCTTCAAGACCGCGGCCTACACCGTCGAGAGGCCCCTGCACATCGGGGCCGAGCTCGCCGGCGCGACCGACGGGACGGTCGCCGCGCTGAGGGAGTTCGGCGTCGCCGTGGGCCAGGCGTTCCAGCTGCGTGACGACCTGCTCGGGGTGTTCGGCGATCCGGAGGTCACCGGGAAGCCGTCCGGGGACGACCTCCGCGAGGGCAAGCGCACCCTCCTGCTCGCCCGCGCGATGACCCTCGCACCCGGCGAGGACGCGCGCTTCCTCGCCGGGGTGCTGGGCACCGAGCCCGACGGTCCGACTCTCGAGCGGGCCCGCGCCGTCCTCGTGGACTCCGGGGCGGTCGCCTCCGTGGAGACCGAGATCGAGGAGCTGACCGCCCGCGCACTGGACGCGATCGCCTCCGACGCGATCAGCGCACACGGGCGGGACATGCTGCGGGACCTCGCGGAGGCCGCGACCCGCCGACGGGCCTGACCCGTGCCCGCTGCCACGGGACACCGACCGGAGCGGGACTCCTCGTCGTCGTCACGCCCGCCCACCCGGACCACCGCGGCGGTGGGCTCCGCCCGGGCCGCCCTCACCGGCCCGTC
>NZ_JAALDU010000076.1 GCF_014145015.1 Dietzia sp. E1
GCGCCCGCCGGCGCCCCGGCCCCCGCGCCGGCTCCCGCCCCCGGCCCGGCGATCGACAACGGCCGCGGCTGATACCAGCCCCCGCCTACGACCGAGGCCCGCTCCCGTGACGGGGGCGGGCCTCAGTCGTCTGCGACGCCGCAGTGCGGTGTGCTCTGGCGCGTGAGCTCTAGCGCGGCGCGCTGACTAGCGCGGCGCCATGCGCAGGGCGCCGTCCATGCGGATCGACTCGCCGTTGAGGTAGTCGTGCTCGACGATCGCGTTGGCCAGCTGCGCGTAGTCCGACGGGCGGCCGAGGCGCGACGGGAACGGGATCGCGGCCTCGAGCGACTTCTGGAACTCCTCGGTCAGGCCCTTGAGCATCGGGGTCTCGATGGTGCCCGGGGCGATGGTGTTGACCCGGATGCCGAACTGCGCGAGGTCGCGGGCGGCACAGATGCCCATCGAGTAGACGCCACCCTTCGAGGCGGCGTACGCGATCTGGCCGACCTGGCCCTCGTACGCGGCGACGGACGCCGTGTTGATGATGACACCGCGCTGACCGTCCTCGTCGACGGTGTCCTGCGTGGACATGGCCTCGGCGGCCAGCCGCAGCACGTTGAAGGTGCCCACGAGGTTCACGGAGATGCAGGTCTCGAACAGGTCGAGCGCGTGGACGCCCTTCTTGGAGACGATGCGGGCGGCCGGGGCGATGCCGGCGCAGTTGACGACGACGCGCAGCGGCGCGGCCTCGGTGGCGCGGGCGATGGCGGCCTTGACGTCGTCCTCGCTCGTCACATCGGCGGCGATGAGGGTGATGCCCTCGTCGATGCCCTGCTCGACGGCCTTGTCGATCGACTGCTGGAGGTCGAGGCCGAACACGACGGCGCCCTTCTCGGCGAAGGAACGCGCGGTGGCGTTACCCAGGCCGGAGGCGGCACCGGTGACGATGACGGAAGCACCCTTGATGTCCACGGGCGTTGTCCTTTCACTAGGAACTGCAACGAATGTCGGGTCCAGTGTCCCAGACCCCGCCTCAGCGGACGGTGAAGCCCCGGCTCTCCCCCCGAACCGGGAACAGGCGACCGTCGAGACCGCGGCCCGAGGCGGTGTACACGACCCGGTACTCGCCGGCCGGGGTGCCCGGCGGGATGTCCCACGTGACGAGCGCGTTGGTGACGGTGAGCAGCCCCTCGAACACGATCATCGTGGACCAGTCGCCGTCGTCGTGGACCCGGACCCACCGCCCGCCGTCGCGGCGTTCGATCGCCAGGTAGGTGTCGCCCCGGCGCAGGTCCGAGTTGGGGTGGGTGCCGCAGAACCGCGCCAGGACGCGCTGCCCGACGCGGTACTCCGGAAGCGGCTGGTCCAGGACGTCGCCGAAGTTCCGCAGTGGGGCCGGGGTGTCCACGAGCGGGTTGCCCAGCGGGGAGACCGGGATCTGTCCGGTGAGGTCCCGCTCGGTGGTTCCGGGGTCCAGCGGCGTGCCCGCCCGCATCGAGCGGGCCAGGTCGGCGGCGATCTGCTGGATCGCGGGCAGGGTCCACGGGCCGAAGATCGTCGCGCCGCCCTCGTAGTTCTGGGCCGAGTACTCCTCGGGCGTGGTCACGTAGTGGCCGTACGCGTTGGAGTAGCCCTGGACGGTCACGTGGTCCTCCGCCACGCTCAGTTCGACCGCGAGCGTGCGCCGCAGCCGCAGACCCGCCACCACGGTGGGCTCGAACCCGAGGGTGAACAGGTAGTGCCCGCCCAGGCGCACGAGGTGGAACGGGTACACGCGCTGGACGGCGTGCGGCACGAGTCCCACCGGGAGCAGGACGTCCTTGGGCGCGTGGGCCTCGCGCAGCCACGCCGGGATCACGACGTCGGTGAGGGCCTTGACCGCCGGGTTGCCGCCGCGGTCGCCCTCGGCGAAGGGCAGTTCGTCCCCGCCACCGCCGTCCTCCTGGCTGCCCGAGGCGAACGACGCGCCCAGTGCCGCGACGGCGGTGCGGTGGGTGCGCCCGTCGCCGGTGAATTCGGGCCGGACCTCGACGGCGGACATGTCGACCCACACGTGGCGCACGTCGATCCCGCCGCCGAGCGGGCGCACGTCCCTGTCCACCTGGTCGCGGGCGGCCGCGAACTGCCGCTCGCCGTTGATGCGGGTGTTGAGCCACTCGTCGGGCGTCGGCCCCCGGCCGGGTTCGAGGTCCAGGTTGGGGCTGACGTCGCCGGGGTTGGTCTGCGCGAACGCGGTGACGAGAGCGGGGGTCCCGCCGGCGAGGTAGTCCTGTCCCGCGACCTCCCGCTCCCAGTGCCAGGCGGCGTACCCCTTGTTGTCCGAGGAGGCGATGCGGTTGTGCGACGTCATGGACGTGGCGTGGGTGGCGAACCAGTTGAGCACGCCCGCCAGTTGGCCGCCGCGGGTGATCTGCAGCGACTGCGACCGCGGGTCGATCCCCTCCGGGAAGTGGGCGCGCTCCTCCGGGGTGTCGCGCTCGAACGAGCCGCGGGAACGCTGGGCGCCGGCGTCGCGGAGGGTGCCGGTGGTGACGCCGACCTCCGAGGGGGCGAGGTCGTGATGCGCCATCCGGACGGCGTCGACGATGCCGGCGACGTTGGCCTCGAACGTGACCGGGCGGAAGCCGAGCATCGACAGGTCGACCATCGGGTGGCCGGAGGTGCCGCCCGGGGCGACGTGGGTGTGTGTGGCGGTGATGACCACGTTGCCCTCGTTGTAGGTGCCGCCGAACTCCGCCGCCAGGCGTCGGAGGACCTCCTGTTGGATGGACTGGAAGATCAGGCCGATCTCGGCGGTGACGTGGAGGAACCGGGGCGACGACGGCGAGTCGGCGAACACGAAGGCGCGGGCCCTCTGCCGCAGGTGCAGCCCGACGGAGAGCTGCTCGGTGTCCGCGTACCCGTTCATGCCCGCGCCCAGCGGCTATCCGGTCATGTCCCCGATGCCGCGGCCGACGTACAGGGCCGTGGACTGCGCTGAGGCGACGGCGGGCAGGACCGACTGCAGGGCCGCGATCCCGCCGAGGGCGGCGGCTCCGCCCAGGACGGTGCGGCGGTTCACGGCGGTCGGAGTGCCGGTCTGGGAGTGGTCGACCTGTCGCTCGCCGTTGGACACCGAAGGGACCTCACTTCTCGCGCGGGTGCGCCGCTGCGGCGGACGCCGGGGCGGTTGCGTGAGTCACAGTAGCGTCTCGGACGACCGTCCGGGGGCGGTCCCTGGGCCGGGACGGTTCCACGTCGCGGGGCCCGACCGGCCCCGCGGTCGCGGACCCCGCCCGGACAGCATGCGGCCCGGGCGGGGTGATCCCCACCCGGGCCGCTGTCAGCTCAAGAGAGCCGTGAAGGGTCCGATTCCGTCAGCCCTTGGCGGCGGCGTAGCGCTCGGCCACGTCCTTCCAGTTGACGACGTTCCAGAAGGCCTTGACGTAGTCGGCCTTGACGTTCTTGTACTGGAGGTAGAAGGCGTGCTCCCACATGTCCAGCATGAGCAGCGGGGTGATGTTCACCGAGATGTTGCCCTGCTGGTCGGTGAGCTGCTGGATGACCATGCGCTGGCCGATGTGGTCCCAGCCGAGGACGGACCAGCCGGAGCCCTGCAGGGTGGTCGCGACGGCGTTGAAGTGCGCCTGGAACTTGTCGAACGAGCCGAACTCGGCGTCGATCGCGGCGGCGAGCTCACCCTCGGGGCGGTCGCCACCCTCCGGCGAGAGGTTCTTCCAGAAGATGGAGTGGTTCGTGTGGCCACCGAGGTGGAAGGCCAGGTTCTTGCTCAGCAGCGGGGCCTTGCCGGAGATGCTGCCGTCCTCGCGGGCCGCGGCGAGCTGCTCGAGGGCGTCGTTGGCGCCCTTCACGTAAGTGGCGTGGTGCTTGGAGTGGTGCAGCTCCATGATCTCGCCGGAGATGTGCGGCTCGAGAGCGCCGTAGTCGTAGTCGAGATCGGGAAGAACGTACTCGGCCATAGTGGAGTGTCCTTTCAGTTGGGTGACGGGCAGCGCGCGGGGTCGACCCGTGGCGCCTGTCACGGCGTCCGTCTCCACCATAGTGATCTGCGGGCGAGCGCGTCGTCCGGCGCCGCGGTGGGCTCGCGGGCGGCTGCGGTGTCCTGCCATGATCAGAACCGTGGATCACTCCGATACGGCGGCCGTGCGCACCATCTCGGTCTCGGCCGTCATCCTGAGTCGGCCCGACGGCGCCGTGGTGACGGTGCGCAAGGTCGGCACGGACCGCTTCATGCTGCCGGGAGGCAAGTGGGAGACGGGGGAGTCGCCGCTCGAGTGCGCGGTGCGGGAGATCGACGAGGAGCTGGGTGTGCCCCTCACGCCTGACGCGTTGGAGTCGCTCGGCCGGTTCGACACGGCCACCGCCAACGAGCCCGGGTTCCTGCTGGTCTCTGAGGTGTTCTCCGCCCGGATGGACGGCGATCCCGAGCCGCGGGCCGAGATCGCCGAGGCACGGTGGGTGACGGTGGGCGAACTGAGGGAGATCGCGGCCCTGCCCGAGGACGACTGCGCGCCGTGGGCGCCGCTGCTGGTGCGGGTCGCGCGCGAGCGTCTCGGAGACCCGTCGGTGAGCTGACCTCGCCGCGTGCCGGGGCCCCGACCGCGCGCTGGCCGGTCAGAGGACGAGCAGGGCGATGAGCACGACCAGAAGGATGACGGCGAGCGCGACGGGCACCGCGAGATTGCGGCGGCGGACGTGATCGCTACAGCCGGTCCCCTCGAACGGCTGCGGCTGATCGGCGTCGAAGATGGCGCGAAGTCGTTGGACTGCAGGCTGTGTGGCGGTCACGTCCAGATCCCCCTCGGTCGTACTGGCGACCACTGTAACGCGGACTATGGGATCGGTCACATCACGTCCGGATCTCGATCCCGCGACGCGGTTACCCTGGCTACATGGGCTGGCTACAGGACGCGATCAGACAATCCGCGATGCGACGGGCGACCGAGGTCGTCGACGCCGACTCGGCGCTTCCGGGCCGGGCGGAACCGGTGGCCGTGGCGCCGAAGAACATCGTCACGGGCAATCCGATGGTGCCGCCGTTCCCGGAGGGGCACGAGTCGATCGTGCTGGGTATGGGCTGTTTCTGGGGTGCGGAGAAGGTGCTCTGGCAGCTCGACGGCGTCTGGACCACGGCGGCCGTCTACGCCGGTGGGTGGACGCCCAACCCGACCTACGAGGAGACGTGTACGGGATTGACCGGCCACACCGAGGCGGTTCTCGTGGTCTTCGATCCCGCGGTGCTGCCCGTGGAGAAGCTGCTCGCGGAGTTCTTCGAATGGCATGACCCCACTCAGGGGATGCGTCAGGGCAACGACATGGGCACCCAGTACCGCTCGGCGATCTACACGACCACGCCGGAGCAGCTGGAGGCGGCGCGCCGCATCGCCGAGGGCTACCAGAAGGAGCTCGACGCCGCGGGCTACGGGCCGCTGACCACGGAGATCGGAATGCTCGACGAGGTCCGCTCCGGAAAGTACGCCTACGCCGAGGACTACCACCAGCAGTACCTGGTCAAGAATCCCGGTGGCTACGACTGCCACGTGCGCAGCGGGGTCGCCTGCCCCATCTGATCGCGGCCGTCGCGGCTCCGGCCTCCGCGGACGCCGCGACCCACGACCTCCGCAGGCGTCGCGGCCTTCGCAGCCGTAGCCCCGAACGCAGCCGCCCCTCGCGAAGGCGTCTCGCCCGCTCTTCGGTGCGCGCGAGACGCCATCGCCGGGAGCGGCTGTGCGGGGGCCGCGGGAGCGAGACGCCAGGCAGAAGAGCGAGGCGCCATCGCCGGGAGCGGCTGTGCGCGGGCCGCGGGAGCGAGACGCCAGGCAGGGGAGCGAGGCGCCATCGCCGGGAGCGGCTGTGCGTGGGCCCGGACATGCGAGAGGGCCCCGCGGGATTTCTCCTACGGGGCCCTCTCGTGCAGTCTGAGAACGTCAGATCAGTCTGACGTCAGATCACAGCGGGGTGATGTTCTCCGCCTGCAGGCCCTTGGCGCCCTGCGCGACGTCGAAGGAGACCTGCTGGTTCTCCTCGAGCGAGCGGTAGCCCGAGCCGTTGATGGCGGAGAAGTGGGCGAAGACGTCGGCCGAGCCGTCGTCGGGGGCGATGAAGCCGAAGCCCTTGTCAGCGTTGAACCACTTCACGGTACCGGTAGCCATAGTGATGCCTTTCGAGAGTCGGTGCTCCGCTTGTCGGAGTACCGGGTGCTGCAGCAGAGAGCGTGCTGTGTGTTTCCCTGCGGTGCCGCACTGCCCTCTCGCAAGGGCGGTGGATCTACAGAAATACAACGAACGATTTCAACTACTGAGAAAGACCATACACACGACGGCACGGTCCGTCACCCCCTCTGTGATGACGGATACATGAACGGCGAGTGGCGCCCCGCCGGAAAGGTAGAGGACGCTCAGCGGGAGGCGTCGAGGATGACGTCCGCCAGGACCGCTGCGTGATTGCGTTCGGTGTCCCGCGACGCATAGGCGAGTGCCAGCTCCCCGCCGGCCGCCCGGGCCACGAGGCGCTCCACAGCCCCGGCCGCGGGAGGGCCGGCCAGTTCGGCGCGGTACCGCTCGGCGAAGCCGTCGAAGTCCAGCTCTCCGCCGTGGAACTCGCGCCGCAACTCGGGCGACGGCGCCACGTCGGTACACCACTCGTCGTGACGGAACGCGTCCTTGCGCACGCCCCGCGGCCACAGCCGGTCCACGAGCACCACGTACGCGTCCCCGGGATCGGCGCGGCCGGAGACGAGATCGTGGACGCGCACACAGCTCACGGACATGACCCCAGCATGTGCCACCCCGCGCGCCCGCGCCATCCGCAGA
>NZ_JAALDU010000077.1 GCF_014145015.1 Dietzia sp. E1
GTGCGCGCGAGACGCCATGCCGAGGAGCGGCTGCGGTCGGGCAGGCGAAATCGGGGCACGGGTCCGCCGGCGTCGCCCGCCAGCGTCACCCGCCAGCCCCGGGGAGGCCTCCTCGCGGCGAGGCTGGCGCGGGGCGGGCCGGCAGCGGCCACAATCGGGGCATGACCACTTCGGACGGGCCACTCGCCACCATCCGCAGAGGACTGCGCACCGTTCGCATGGTGCTCGTCCGCTCGGTCGCGGAGTTCCTCCGTGACCGGGGCCCGGACCTCGCCGGTTCGCTCACCTACTACGGGGTGCTCTCCCTGTTCCCGGCGGTGCTGGTGGTGGTGTCGCTGCTCGGCGTCTTCGGGCAGGGCTCCAGAACGGTCGACGCGGTGATGGACATGCTCTCCGACGTCGCGCCGCCGGAGGTGCTCGACCCCGTGCGCGGGCCGGTCGAAGCACTGGTCACCACCCCCGCCGCGGGCACCGCGCTCATCGTGGGCACGGCGGTCGCGTTGTGGTCGGCGTCGCGATACGTGCGGGCGCTCGGCAGGGCCATGAACGCGATGTTCGGCATCGAGGAAGGGCGGCCGCCGTGGCGACTGCTGCCCGCTGGTCTCGCGCTGACGGCCCTGCTGATCGTCCTGGTGGCCGTCGGCGGGGTGGCGCTGGCGTTCAGTGGCCCGGTGGCGGAGACGGTGGGTGATTGGATCGGGCTCGGGGACACGGCGCTGGCCGTGTGGGGAGTGGCCAAGTGGCCGGCTGCCGTGGTCGCGGTGATCCTGGCGTTGGCGATCCTCTACCGGTTCGCGCCCAACATCTCCGGGCGCCGTTTCTCGTGGGTATCACTGGGGGCCGCGGCCGCGTTGGCGATCATGGGCGTCGCCACGGCCGGCCTGAGCTTCTTCGTCTCCAACTTCGGAAATTTCAACCGTGTGTACGGCTCGCTGGCCGGCGTCATCGTCTTCCTCCTGTGGTTGTGGCTGGTCAACATGGCCGTGGTCTTCGGGGTGCGTCTCGACGCAGAGGTGCTGAGGGTCCGGCAGCTGCGGTCCGGCATCGCGGCTGAGGAGGTCATCCAGGTGACGCCGCGTGACACCCGGGCCTGCGAGTGGGAGAACCGCCGCCGCGAGAAGATGATCGCGGAGTACCGGACGCTCCGGCGCGAGCGCGATGACGAGACCCGTCTCGACGGCGACACGACTCCCGACGACGAGGCCGGCGCCGATGGCGAGTCGACCGATCCGCCGCCGAGCGCGATCGCCGGGGCCGGCGGAGAGCAGCGCCGGGCCGAGTAGGGTGCGGGGCTGACCGCCGACCGAGGAGCCCGCGATGACCGAGAACCGGCCAGCGCCCGACCGGCCCGCCCCCGAGGCCCCCGCCACCGACGGCGCGCCGGAGATCTGGCGCCTCGACCATCCTGAGCACGGGGTCCTCGAGTTCGCGGTGGGCTCGCCGGAGGAACTCCGCACCGTCGACCCCGGGTACCCGCAACGGAAGCCGCCGAAGAAGGGTGCCACCCCGGCGGCCGTCGCATCCCCGGGGTGTGCCCTCCTGCGCGACGGCGAGGTGGTCGCGCGCGCCCGGCAGATCAGTGACCGGCGCTTCTCGCTCACCGCGGACCCGCCGAAGCCGGGTGAGCACACCACCGCGCCGCCGATCTCGAGCCCGCGCATCCAGGTGCGCACCAACATGCTCGACACGGCGGTCCGCCAGGTGACGTTCCGCGAGGGCCGCGACATCGTGCACTTCGACCCGCCGCCCGGATCCGCCGCCGAGGCCCGGCTGGAGGCGATCGCGTCGACGCCGTGGAAGCGCGCTGTCTACCCGGTCGCGGCGGGCATCGGCAGGTCGGGGTGGGCGATCGCGATGATCGTGCTGCTGCCCCTGATCGGTCGCCTCCTCGAGCCGGTGCTCGACTGGATCCTCGAGCGCATCCCGGACATCGACATCCCGTGGCCGGAGTTCTCCCTGCCGAGCATTCCGTGGCCGGACATCCCCTGGCCGGACATCACGCTGCCGTCGATCAACCTGCCGGAGATCTCGATCCCGGGGTGGGTGGAGTTCCTGCTCGAGTACAGCAAGGTGTGGGTGCCGTTGCTGGCGGGCGTGGCATTGGCGGTGGTGGCGGTGCGGCAGTCGCGCAGGTCGCGCGAGACCAAGCGCCGCTGGGCGGCAGGGCACCCGCCCTCGCAGGGTGGCGATGAGCCGTCGGGCGGCGGTCCGGCCGGGCGGTAGGGTTGTGCCCATGCGCCTCGTCGTCACCGGGGGAGCCGGGTTCATCGGCGCCAACTTCGTCCGCTCCGTCGTCCGCGAGTACCCGCAGGCCCATGTCACTGTGCTCGACTCCATGACGTACGCCGCCAACCGCGCGAACCTGGACGGGCTCCCCGCCGACCGGGTCCGGCTGGTGGAGGCCGACTGTGCGGACGCCGCGATCACCGACCGGTTGGTCTCGGAGCTGACGGGGCGGCGCGACGCGGTCGTGCATTTCGCGGCGGAGAGTCACAACGACAACTCGCTTGCCACGCCGTGGCCGTTCGTGCACTCGAACATCGTGGGCACGTACACGATCCTCGAGGCCTGCCGCCGTCACGACGTGCGCCTGCACCACGTCTCGACGGACGAGGTCTACGGGGACCTGGAACTCGACGATCCGGCCACGTTCACCCCGGCCACGGCGTACAACCCGTCGAGCCCGTACTCGGCGACCAAGGCGGGCGCGGACATGCTGGTGCGCGCGTGGGTCCGCAGCTTCGGCGTGCGCGCCACGATCAGCAACTGCTCGAACAACTACGGGCCCTACCAGCACGTGGAGAAGTTCATCCCGCGGCAGATCACCAACATCCTCGACGGGCGACGGCCCCGCCTCTACGGCAGTGGAGCCAACGTGCGGGACTGGATCCACGTCGATGACCACAACTCCGCGGTCCTGCGCGTCCTCGAGGCGGGCGAGCCGGGCCGGACGTACCTCATCGGCGCCGACGGCGAGCGCTCCAATCTCGAGGTCATGCGGATGATCTGCGAGCTCATGGGCGTCTCGGGCACCGGCGGTGACCCGGGGTTCGACCACGTCACCGACCGCCCGGGCCACGACCTGCGCTACGCGATCGACGCCTCCGCGACCCGCGACGAGCTGGGCTGGGAGCCGCAGCACACGGACTTCCGCGAGGGCCTGCGGCAGACCGTCGAGTGGTACGCCGCCCACCGCGACTGGTGGGAGCCGATCAAGGAGAGGGTGGAAGCCAAGTACGCCCGAACGGAGAAGGTGCTGTGACGGCTGTGACGGCGGGGGTGGCGCGGTGAAGGGCATCGTCCTGGCCGGTGGCAGCGGCACCCGGCTGCGGCCGCTGACGTTGGCCACGAGCAAGCAGCTGGTGCCGGTGTACGACAAGCCGATGATCTACTACCCGCTGTCGACGCTCATGCTGGCGGGGATCCGCGACGTCCTCGTCATCACCACGCCCGAGGACGCGGCGCAGTTCCGGCGGTTGCTGGGCGACGGCAGCCAGTTCGGGATCACGCTGAGCTACGTCGAGCAGGCCGCTCCGGAGGGCCTGGCGCAGGCGTTCGTGCTGGGCGCGGACCACATCGGCGACGAGCCGGTCGCGTTGATCCTGGGCGACAACATCTTCTACGGCCCCGGCATGGGTACGCGGTTGCGCCGGTTCGCCGACCTCGACGGCGGCGCGGTGTTCGCCTACCGGGTGGCCGATCCGAGCCGGTACGGGGTGATCGACTTCGACGCCGAAGGCCGCGCGATCAGCCTCGAGGAGAAGCCTGAGAACCCCTCGTCCGATTTCGCCGTTCCGGGTCTCTACTTCTATAGCGCGGACGTGGTGGACGTCGCGCGCGGGCTGGCCAGGTCGGCGCGCGGGGAGTACGAGATCACCGACATCAACCGGCACTACCTGGAGCAGGGCCGCCTGCAGGTCGAGGTGCTGCCGCGGGGTACCGCCTGGCTGGACACGGGCACCCACGATTCGCTGCTCGACGCGGGGAACTACGTCCGCACGATCGAGGACCGGCAGGGCCTGAAGATCGGCTGCCCGGAGGAGGTGGCGTGGCGGATGGGATATATCGACGACGACGAGCTCACCGATCGCGCGCACGCCCTGCAGAAGTCGGGGTACGGCCGGTATCTGCTGGATGTCCTACGCCG
>NZ_JAALDU010000078.1 GCF_014145015.1 Dietzia sp. E1
CCCCGCCACCCTGCGCGGGCGCGCCACCTGCGCCACCCGCGGCGACCGGCGCGGCGCCAGGGCGCACGGCCCCCGACTCCAACGACTCGACGCGCTGGAGCAGTGCGGCCATGGAATCATCGGCCGACGGCAGCAGCAGCTTGGCGCAAAGGATCTCCAGCAGCAGCCGCGGCGAGGTGGCCCCACGCATCGACGCCATGCCCTCGTGCACCATGTCCGCACACCGCGCCAGAGTGGCGGGGCCGATCTGCTCGGCCTGCCGCCTCATGGTCTCGGCCTGCTCGACCGGTGCGTCGACCAGCCCGCGCTCGATCGCCTGCGGCACGGATTGCACCATGATGAGGTCGCGCAGCCGCTGCAGCAGGTCGGCGGCGAACCGGCGCGGGTCGTGCCCCGCCTCGACGACCTTGTCGACGGTCCGGAACAGCGTGGCCCCGTCGGAGGCGGCCAGGGCGTCGACGGAGTCGTCGATGAGCGCGACCTCGGTGGCCCCCAGCAGGCTCACCGCGCGCGGATAGGTGATGCCCTCCTCGCCGGCGCCGGCCATGAGCTGGTCGAGCACGCTGAGCGTGTCACGCGGCGAGCCCCCGCCCGCGCGGATCACAAGCGGGAACACGGTGGGCTCGACCTTCACGCCCTCCTGGTCGCAGATCCGCTCGAGCAGCCCGCGCATCGACGACGGCGTGAGCAGCCGGAACGGGTAGTGGTGCGTGCGCGAGCGGATGGTGGGCAGCACCTTCTCCGGCTCGGTGGTGGCGAAGATGAAGATGAGGTGCTCCGGCGGCTCCTCCACGATCTTGAGCAGCGCGTTGAAGCCCGCGTTGGTGACCATGTGGGCCTCGTCGATGATGAGGACCCGGTACCGCGACGACGCCGGCGCGAAGAACGCCCGCTCGCGCAGGTCACGCGTGTCGTCGACACCGCCGTGGCTGGCCGCGTCGAGCTCGGTGACGTCGAGCGTCCCGTTGCCGCCGGGCGCGAGCGCCACGCACGAGTCACACTCGCCGCACGGGGTGGCCGTGGGCCCGTGCACGCAGTTGAGCGAGCGCGCGAGGATGCGGGCGGACGACGTCTTGCCGCAGCCGCGCGGCCCGGAGAAGAGGTAGGCGTGGTTGATACGACCGGAGGACAGCGCCACCGACAGCGGTTCGGTGACGTGCTCCTGGCCCACGACCTCGGCGAAGGAGGCGGGGCGATACTTCCGATAGAGAGCCACACCTAGAGGGTACCCAGGGGGTACGACGACGAAGAGATCGATCGCGTCCCGACGGGCGCCCCGCGGGTGGGCGCGCTCTTCAGCAGAAATGACCGGAGGGGCCGCGACTGGCGCAGCCCCTCCCGACGTCCCTCGCGCGCGGATCGGGCCCCCTCAGACCCCCGCAGCACGGTTCCCGAACCGATACCTGACACCGGCCCCTCACAGCCCCTCAGCTGTACTCCGATGTCCGCATCCCTCTGGCCCGGACGGAATAGATACAACCAGATGACCCACGCATGAGACAAGGCGTTCCTGTTGCTGACAAGTGCTCAACAATCGTGCCCGCAGCCGTTTGCGCATGTCACAGGGTTACCTAACCGGCGGCACGCTCCGCCCAGGATGCGGGAACGTGTCCGAGATCACTCGCAGGTAGATCCGCTGGTCACTTCGCGGTTGAGCGCCGGGCCGACCACAGAACGGAGCCCACTCCGGTAAGAAGCCGGATTAACGCTGGCGAGACAACTGTTACAGCGCTCCCGCCCACCGGGACGTCAGCCGGCGAGCGCCGCGCGGCACGCCGCCAGCAGCGCGCACAGGCCCACCACGTCCATCGCGGTCTCGACCTCGGCGAGCGGCGGGAGGGTGGGAGCCAGGCGGATGTGCCGGTCGTCGGGATCCTGCCCGTAGGGGTACGCCGAGCCGGCGGGGGTGAGCGCGACCCCGACCTCCTTGGCCAGGCGCACGGTCTCGGTGGCGGTCCCGTCCACAACCTCGAGGTCGATGAAGTACCCACCCTCGGGTCGGGTCCAGCGGGCGACGTCGTACTCGCCGAGACGGCGGGTCAGCGCGGCGGCCGCGGCCTCGAACTTCGGCGCGATCACCTCGCGGTGGCGGAGCATGTGGGCGCGCACCCCCTCGGCGTCGCCGAAGAAGCGCGCGTGCGCGAGCTGGTTGACCTTGTTCGGGCCGATCGTGCGCACGGAGGTGTGGCCGAGGTACCAGTCCAGGTTCGCCGAGGACGACGACAGGAACGACACGCCCGCGCCGGCGAAGGTGATCTTGGAGGTCGAGCAGACCTGCCAGAAGCGGTTGGGGTGCCCGGCCTCGGCGGCCAGGGCGTCCACGTCCGGCACCTTGGGGAAGTCCTCGGTGAGAGTGTGGACGACGTAGGCGTTGTCCCACACCACGCGGAAATCAGGAGCGGCGGTGGACATACGCGCCAGGCGGGAGACGGTGTGGTCGTCGTACACCGCGCCGGTGGGGTTGGCGAAGATCGGGACGCACCAGATGCCCTTGATGGACGGGTCGGCGGCCACGAGCCGCTCGACCTCGTCCATGTCCGGACCGGTGGGCCCGAGCGGCACGGGGATCATCTCGATGCCGAGGGCCTGCGTGATGGAGAAGTGGCGGTCGTACCCGGGCACCGGGCACAGCCAGCGCAGGGCGGGCTCGTCCTTCCAGGGCCGCTGCGAGTCGGGCGTGCCGAACAGCATGGAGAACACGAGCAGGTCGTACATGATCGACAGGCTGGCGTTGTCCTGGGCGATCACCCGGCCCGTCTCGACGCCCAGCAGCTCCGCGATGATCGACCGCAGCTCGGGGAGCCCGGCGCCGCCGCCGTAGTTACGCACGTCGGTCGTGCCGGCCAGGTGGTCCCCCTCCCCCGGCAGGGACAGCAGCCCCTCGGAGAGATCGAGCTGCTCGGGCGAGGGCTTCCCGCGCGTGAGGTCCAGGGCGAGACCCCTGTCCGCAAGCGCGTCGTACTCGGCGGCCAGTCGCGACTCGAGGCGAGCCAGGTCGTCGGCGGGGAGATCGGACAGCGCCACGGTGGCCTCCGGCGGGGGTCGACTACATCGGTGGTGTTGGTGCCCTAAGACATGTCCCAAGACATAAGGGGACCCCGCGCACCCGCCAGAGCCCGCTGACCCTTGCTGCCTTCCGGCCCTGGGGGAGTTCACAGGATGGACGCCGCGCGGGGTCCGGGTACGAGTCTAGCCGGGCCACCCCCTAGCCCGCACGCCACCCACCCCGGAGGACGACGGTTTGCCTCCGCTCGGCCTTCCTCGGTATTGTCCTCCACGGAGGATTCGCCTAGTGGCCTATGGCGCTCGCCTGGAACGCGGGTTGGGGTTTATAGCCCCTCAGGGGTTCAAATCCCCTATCCTCCGCCGCGGACGCGGCCCGGAGCTCTCGAGCACCGGGCCGCGTCGCTCATTTCGGCGCCCCTGACGTGCTCAGCCCTCCATTCCCTCGGCACGTCCCCACACCCTGGGTAGAGTCGCGATCGTGACCGAGACCGCAGGCCACGACGTCGCCCTCAGGGTGCTCGTCTACAGCAACGACGCCGCCACCCGCGGTCGCGTCATGTCCGCCCTCGGCACCCGCCCGCATCCGGACCTGCCCCGGCTCGACTATGTGGAGGTCGCGACAGCACCGGTCGTCGTCGAGCACATGGACGCCGGCGGCATCGATCTGGCGATCCTCGACGGCGAGGCCTCCCCCACCGGCGGGCTGGG
This sequence comes from Dietzia sp. E1, assembly GCF_014145015.1. Classification (GTDB taxonomy): domain Bacteria; phylum Actinomycetota; class Actinomycetes; order Mycobacteriales; family Mycobacteriaceae; genus Dietzia; species Dietzia cinnamea_A. Next base: position 3,715 of record NZ_JAALDU010000078.1, read on the forward strand.
CCTGGCCAAGCAGCTGCGTGACGAGCTCGACCGTTGCCCGCCTCTACTGGTGCTGATCGGCCGCGCGGACGACCGCTGGCTCGCCGACTGGTCGCGGGCCGACGCCTCGGTGCCGCACCCGATCGATCCGCTGCGCCTCCGCGACACCGTCAACACGCTCCTCGCCCCGGCCTGAGCGCCGCCGCGCGCGCCCGCCACGCCGCCTGACCTGCACCGACACACCGTTCGGCCGAACTCCGAACATACGTCAACACAGTGTGAGTAGAGTCACACTCACGGGCCGGGAAGCGACCGGCCCGCCGGGGAGTCGGACGGCCGGAACCCCACATCCGGACGCCCGACCTCCCACAGCGGTTGCCTGCAGAGGCGCGCCCACCGGCGCCCTCTGACGCTCAAGCGCGAGGAGTGATGCGGTCATGAACGAGTACGTGCCCATCCTGGTCCTGGGGGCCCTGGCCGTCGCCTTCGCCGTCTTCTCCTCGGTGGTGTCCTCGGTGGCGGGGCCGAGCCGCTTCAACCGCGCGAAGCTCGAGGCCTACGAGTGCGGCATCCAGCCCACGCCGCAGCCGGTCGGCGGCGGCCGCTTCCCGGTGAAGTTCTATCTCACGGCGATGCTGTTCATCATCTTCGGCATCGAGATCCTCTTCCTCTACCCGTGGGCCGTCCACTTCGACCAGCTGGGCGTGTTCGGCCTGGCCGCGATGGCCCTGTTCGTCGTCAACGTCTCCGTCGCCTACGCCTACGAGTGGCGGCGCGGCGGGCTGAGCTGGGACTGACCCGGAAGCGTGGAGAGGAGAGCGGTCATGGGACTCGAGGAGAAACTGCCGGCCGGCTTCCTGCTGACCACGGTCGAGCAGCTCGCGGGGTACATGCGCAAGGGTTCGCTGTGGCCGGCGACATTCGGCCTGGCGTGCTGCGCGATCGAGATGATGGCCACGAGCGGTGGCCGCTACGACCTGGCCCGGTTCGGCACCGAGGTGTTCCGCGCGTCGCCCCGGCAGGCCGACCTCATGATCGTCGCGGGCCGCGTCAGCCAGAAGATGGCCCCGGTGCTGCGCCAGGTCTACGACCAGATGGCCGAGCCCAAGTGGGTGCTCTCGATGGGCGTGTGCGCGTCGTCGGGCGGGATGTTCAACAACTACGCGATCGTCCAGGGCGTCGACCACATCGTGCCCGTCGACATCTACCTGCCCGGGTGCCCGCCGCGGCCGGAGATGCTCATGCACGCGATCATCACGCTGCACGACAAGATCCAGAACATGCCGCTCGGCGCCAACCGGGCGGAGGCGATCCGCGCCGCCGAGCAGGCCGCGCTCGACGAGCGCCCGCTCATCCCGGTCGAGGGGATGTTCCGATGACCGAGCGCACCCCCGACCGCCCCGGCCACACCCCGGATCGCTCCCCCGCCGCGCCCGACCGCACGGACGCGGCCGGCCGGCCGGTCACCGCCGATCCCCACGACGCCGCGGGCCCCGACACCGTGGGCGTCCGGCACGGGATGTTCGGCGTGCGGGGCTCGGGGGACACCTCCGGGTTCGGTGGCCTCGTGCGCCCGACGGTCCTGCCCGGCAGCACCCCACCGCCGTACGGGGACGACGACGACAAGGTCGTCCGCGCGCTCACCGCGGCCCTGCAGCGGCGGGGTGGGGCGAGCTTTGCCGAGGCGGTCGAGAGGGTCGTGGTCCACTGCGGCCAACTCACCCTGCACGTGGTGCGCGAGCACCTACCGGCGGTGGCGCTGGCCCTGAGGGATGATCCCGACCTGCGCTTCGAGATGTCGCTGGGCGCGAGCGGGGTGCACTATCCGGGCGCCACCGGCCGTGAGCTGCACGTGGTGTACCCGCTGCAGTCGATCACCCACAACCGCCGGGTGATGCTCGAGACCTGGGCACCGGACGCGGACCCGCACGTGCCGACCCTGACCCGTGTCTATCCCACGACGGACTGGCACGAGCGGGAGACGTACGACTTCTTCGGCGTGATCTTCGACGGGCACCCGTCGCTGACCCGGATCGAGATGCCGGACGACTGGGAGGGCCACCCGCAGCGCAAGGACTACCCGCTCGGCGGGATCGCGGTGCAGTACAAGGGCGCGACCATCCCGCCGCCGGACCAGCGGAGGGCGTACTCGTGACAGCCGACCGCACGCGCGTGCCCCGGGCCGCCGATTCCGACACGATCCTCACCGCCTCCGGGCGGGACTGGGACGCGATCAGCGAGGCCGCGCGTAACGCCGACGACGACCGCATCGTGGTGAACATGGGCCCCCAGCACCCGTCCACGCACGGCGTGCTGCGGCTCATCCTCGAGATCGAGGGCGAGACCGTCACCCGGGCCAGCTGCGGGATCGGCTACCTGCACACGGGCATCGAGAAGAACCTCGAGTACCGCTACTGGACGCAGGGCGTGACGTTCGTGACGCGGATGGACTACCTCTCGCCGTTCTTCAACGAGGTCGCCTTCTGCCTGGGCGTGGAGAAACTGCTGGGGATAAGTGCACAGGTGCCGGAGCGGGCGTCGGTCATCCGGGTGATGCTCATGGAGCTCAACCGGATCGCCTCGCACATGGTCGCGCTGGCCACCGGTGCGCTCGAGCTGGGCGCGAGCACGCCGATGCTCTTCGGGTTCCGCGAGCGCGAGCTCGTGCTGGACGTCTTCGAGGTCATCACCGGGCTGCGGATGAACCACGCCTACATCCGCCCCGGCGGGGTGGTCCAGGACCTGCCCGACGAGGCCGTGCCCAAGGTGCGGGAGCTGCTCGAGCTGATGCCGGGGCGGATCCGCGAGATGGAGCTGCTGCTGCGGGAGAACCCCATCTGGCGGATGCGCCTGCAGGACGTCGGCTACCTCGACCTCACCGGCTGCATGGCGCTCGGCGTCACCGGCCCGGTCCTGCGGGCGACGGGCCTACCGCACGACGTCCGCCGCTCCGATCCGTACTGCGGATACGAGACCTACGAGTTCGACGTCGTCACCGGCTCGGCGAGCGACTGCTACGACCGGTTCGTCGTCCGCGTCGACGAGATGAAGGAGTCGCTGAAGATCGTCGAGCAGTGCCTGGACCGGCTCGAACCGGGCCCGGTGATGGTCGACGACCCCAAGATCGCCTGGCCCGCCCAGCTCAAGGTGGGCCCCGACGGCCTGGGCAACTCGGCCGAGCACATCCGCCACATCATGGACAGCTCCATGGAGGCGCTGATCCACCACTTCAAGCTGGTCACCGAGGGCTTCCCCGTCCCCCCGGGCCAGGTGTACGTGCCGGTGGAGTCCCCGCGCGGCGAGCTGGGCGTGCACATGGTCTCCGACGGCGGCACGCGCCCGTACCGCGTGCACTATCGCGACCCGTCGTTCACCAACCTGCAGGCCGTGGCCGCGATGTGCGAGGGCGGGATGGTCGCCGACGTCATCGCCGCCGTGGCCAGCATCGACCCCGTGATGGGAGGTGTGGACCGATGAGCGAGCCGGTGTTCCTGCAGTTCGGCCAGCAGCCCGACGAGCCGGGCGCGATCGTCCGGCCCGACGCCCGGAGGACCTACCCCGACGACGTCCTGGAACGACTGCGGGCCGACGCCGACCTGATCGTCGCCCGCTACCCGCAGGCCCGCTCGGCACTGCTCCCGCTGCTCCACCTGGTCCAGGCCGAGGACGGTCACCTCACGCCCGCCGGCATCGAGTTCTGCGCTCTCGTCGTCGACCTGTCCCCCGCCGAGGTCATGGCCGTGGCCACCTTCTACTCGATGTACCGCCGCACGCCGACCGGCGACTACCTGGTCGGGGTGTGCACCAACACCCTGTGCGCGGTGATGGGCGGCGACGAGATCTACGCCGACCTGCGGGATCACCTGGGGCTCGACGGGCCCGGCACCACCGACGACGGGCGGATCACGCTCGAGCGCATCGAGTGCAACGCGGCCTGCGACTACGCGCCCGTCGTGATGATCAACTGGGAGTTCTTCGACGACCAGACGCCCGACTCCGCGCGGCGGGTGGTCGACGACCTGCGCGCAGGCCGACCCGTCACCCCGACCCGCGGGGCGCCGCTGTGCACGTTCCGCGAGACCGCCCGCATCCTCGCCGGCTTCCCCGACCCCCGCCCCGGCTCCAATGACGGTGCCCCCGGCGAGGCCACACTCGCCGGGTTGCGCGTCGCCCGCTCCCGCGACATGCGCGCGCCCGAGCCGCCCGCCCCGGACACGCCGGACTCCCCGGACGAGGAGGCCTGACATGCCGCTCGC
>NZ_JAALDU010000007.1 GCF_014145015.1 Dietzia sp. E1
GCGCGGCGACGACCTGGACGGCGTCCCCGAGGGGAGCGCAGTGCTCGATCAGCCGGTCGGGGATGCTGCGGCTGAACACCAGGACCACCGGCGGGGGACCGGGGCGACGGTCCGCCCAGGCGTCGGCGATCCCGGCGGGGCCGTATCCCTCGGTCAGGGCCGTGGCGGAGCCCACCATCACCAGGTCGGCGCGGGCGCGCATGGCGTCGTAGACGAGTCTGTCGGTCGGGGTGCCGAGCCCGCCGCTGCGTCCGTCGACGGTCGTGCTGCCGTCGACCGTGGAGATCATCACCGCCCGGATGCGGGGCAGGGCGAGATCGGGCTCCGGCTCCAGCGCTTCCCAGAGGGCGTCCAGGCCCGCGGGGTCCTCGTCGATCACGGTCAGCCGTGTCGTGTGCACCGCGGACTCCTTCCGTTCTGACGTCGGGTGCCCCCACGATAGGCTCTGCGTATGGTCTATCGCCTCGTTGACGTCACCCCGGTGGTCCCCGCCGACCAGCTCGTGGCCCAGATGGTGCCGCCGTCGATGTTCGACGACGTCAGCTTCGACTCCTACATCCCGGATCCGGCACAGCCCTCGCAAGCCGCCGCGGTCAAGGCGTGTCGGCAGTTCGCGGAGGAGGTCAACGCCCGGCGCGCGCCGAAGAAGGGCCTGTTCGGGCGGCGCCCCAAGGCCGTCCAGGGCACCGGCATCTACCTCGACGGCGGGTTCGGTGTGGGCAAGACCCACCTGTTGACCTCGGTCTATCACAACTGCCCGGAGCCCAAGGCGTTCGGCACGTTCGTCGAGCTGACGCATGTGGTGGGTGCGCTCGGCTTCAACCGCGCGGTCGAGGAGCTCTCGGGCCACTCCGTGCTGTGCATCGACGAGTTCGAGCTCGACGACCCGGGCGACACCATGCTCGTCTCCCGCCTGCTAGCCGAGTTGACGACGGCCGGTGTCAGTGTGGCGGCCACATCCAACACCCTGCCCGAGCAGCTGGGGGAGGGGCGCTTCGCGGCGAAGGACTTCATGCGGGAGATCCGCAAGATGTCGGGCATCTTCGAGTCCATCCGGGTGGACGGTCCGGACTACCGGCACCGCAACCTGCCGCCGGCGCCGGAGCCGATGACCGACGAGGACCTGCGGGCGGACGCCGAGGCGGTCGACGGCGCGACCTTCGATGACTTCGACGAGCTGTGCCAACACCTGTCGACCCTGCACCCCTCCAAGTACAACCGCCTGGTCGACGGGGTGAACCGTGTCTGCCTGAGCGGGGTCAAGCCGCTGCCGGACCAGTCGATCGCGCTGCGGCTCGTGGTGCTCGCGGACCGTCTCTACGACGCCGGCATCCCGGTGCGGAACTCGGGCGACAAGCTCGACGCGATCTTCACCGAGGAGATGATCGCCGGCGGCTATAGGAAGAAGTACCTGCGGGCGACCTCGCGCCTCCTGGCGCTGTCCCGCTTCGAGACCGTCGGCGGCTGAGCGCCGGCCGCAGCTGGCTCATTCCCGACGGCAGCGCCGCAGCCGGCTGATCGCCGGCCGCAGCTGGCTCATTCCCGACCGCAGCGCCGCGGCGCGCCCGGGGCCGGCGACCCGCCCGGGTTCTCAACCCGCGACGTCGCTTATCGGATCACCCGCCACCCATCGGCCTCCGCGCCGCCTATCTGCCTACGCACCACCTATCCGATAGCGCGACGCCTACGGGATCCCACAGGTGGCGCGTGGGCAGATAGGTGGCGTTGCCACAGCCGGGCATCGCCAGGGCGGCCTATCCCGAAGGAGCGCTCGAGGACCGGGATCGTCCGGCCGCGGCAGCGCGGCTCAGAAAGAGCGCGATTCAGAGAGGCAGTTCGTAGACGACATCGGTGTTGGCGACGCCGCCCACGTCAAAAGTCCGGTTCCCGCGGGGCTCGAACCCGTGCTTGACGTAGAACCGACGGGCCCGCGCGTTCGCGATATTCGTGGCCAACCAGACGCTCCGCACACCCGACTGTCGACTTCGCGCCGTCACGTCGTCGAGCATCCGGGACGCGATCCCTGCGCCGTGGTGGTCCGGGTCGACGTAAAACTTGCTGATGCCCGTCGTGGGGCGGTGGACGATCTGCGCTGCGCAGTCGGGATCCATCGCGGTGCCCTCGACGAGCAGTACGTATCCCACAATCGCGCCGCCGGGTGCGCGGCACACCAGCACCTCGTGGTCCGCGGACTCCGTGTATGCCCTGAACGCCTCCTCACTGAGGTGCTCGGCGATAAAGGCGCCGATCACCTCGGCGTCGAGGTCGGGCGGGCACGCCAGCGGGAACGTACGGGCGGCCAGTTCCGAGAGGGGGCGGAGGTCGGCCTCTACGGCCTCGTCGAGTCGCGCGGTCACCCGGCCAGCCTAGGGACAGCGTTCACGCGTGCAGATGGAGGCTCTCGTCCTCACGTACCCCGCGGATGACATACCGCTCGATGTCGTCGCCACCGCCGAGGACGAGTGTGACCTCATAAGAGCCGGCTGCTGTCCGGTAGAGGTCGGCGAGGACCCCGGTGGTGTGATGGAAATCGACGACGCGGCCGCGCATGCTCGCCACGTCGGCCCGGCCGACCGTCGTCGAATGGTGAAGTCGGGGCGTGGCAGTCATGCCACCATCATCCGTGATGGATATCACATACGAGGAACGGTCAGATACCGGTACGACGGCGATCCGCCCGGAGGCAGCGAGGCCCGCGGGCACGTCCCGAAGTGCATCACTCCGCCCGCCGGCGCGTCAACGCAGAAAGCCCCGGCCGGGGGCCGGGGCTTTCCTGTGGTGCGCGATACTGGGATTGAACCAGTGACCTCTTCCGTGTCAGGGAAGCGCTCTCCCGCTGAGCTAATCGCGCGGGTTCTGCGCCCGGACGAGTCCGGACGTAGAGGTGGAGACGGGAATCGAACCCGTGTTGACGGCTTTGCAGGCCGCTGCCTCACCACTCGGCCACTCCACCGCAAAGGTATCGAGCCTGGTGAGGACGTCCTGGCTCCTCGATCCCTCCGAGCGGATGACGGGATTCGAACCCGCGACCCTCACCTTGGCAAGGTGATGCGCTACCAGCTGCGCCACATCCGCATCGCTTCCCGGCTCGCTGTTGCTCACCGCGTTGCGAGAATGAACATTAGCCGACGGGTTCGGCGGAACACAAATCCGGGTCCGTAAATGCGTGATGAACTGGGCAGATGTCCGAAATCGGCCGTCCCTTAGCCGCTTCCGGGAATCGCGCACGCGGCCCGATCGGCAAACGTGGAGAGCGACGATCTCCGCGAACGCGGCGCCCCCGCCGTTCCCGCAGCGAACGCGCCTGCGTGTCCGCCGAGCGGTCACACCTCTACGCGGTTACCGAGATCGCGGCTCAGGGTTCGCGTCGTTCGTGACCACTCGACCGTCGGCCGCACCGCCGGCGACGGAAGCAGCGGGGAGGCGGCGAAGCGCGGAGGCGGCGAGGCGCGAGGGAGCACGGAGGCCGCTAAGCTAAGTCGAGGCGGGGGCAACGTAGGAGCGAAACGCTGGGCCCGGGCAAGGCCCGAGCTGGGCGGGAGCTGGGCAGGAGCGAGGATGCGGACCCCGAATTGGGCGCCGGGCCGGGGCTTGCTACAGTGTTCCGGTGCCGAGCGAGAGAGCCCGGCGACATGCGGTCCTATAGCTCAGCGGAAGAGCGCTCCGTTCACACCGGAGAGGTCACTGGTTCGAACCCAGTTAGGACCACAATCACGACAGAAGCCCTCCCGGACATCGGGAGGGCTTCTGTCGTTGCCGGGGTTGATCGAGGCGCGGGAGCAGCAGGAGCGCCCGGCGGCGACGGGTCAGCCGGCGTCGGATGCGGCCTCCGCGCCGGACTCCAGTGCCTGCTCCAGGGCCTGCTCGAGCACCTCCACGGGCTGCGCACCGCTCACCGCGAGCCGGCCGTCGAACACGAAGAACGGCACCCCTCGGATCCCGAGGCCCCGCGCGGTCTCCACGTCGCGCCGGACCTCATCGGAGAAATCATCACCGGCCAGCACCCGGTCCACCGCGTCGACGGGCAGGCCGGCGTCGACACCGATACGCCGCAGCACCGCGGGGTCCGAGATCACCTGACCCTCGGAGAAATGGGCGCGGCGCAGGCCCTCGTCCACCTCGTCCGCGCGTCCGTGCTCGGCCGCCAGCGCGGCGAGCCGGTGAGCGTCGAACGTCGAGCAGACCCGCGCCGACCGCCAGTCGAACTCCAGGCCCAACTCGCGGAATCGGGCGGCCATCTGCTCCTGACCGGCCTCGGCCTCGGCCCGGGACATCCCGTACTTGCGCGCGAGCATCTCGACGCTGGTCTCACCCGGCTCGTCGCCCGTGACGCGGGGTGCCGTCGGATCCAGTTCGTACGCGCGCCACGCGACCTCGACCTCGGTGTCGGGATGCTCGGCGCGGAAGGACTCCAACGCCGCCTCCAGGTGCCTTTTGCCGATCCAGCAGAACGGACAGATGACGTCGGACCAGATGTCGATGCGCATACCCGGGTGCAACGCCCCGGCGAGGTCCGGGATTCCGAGGGGGCCCGGGTAGCATGGACCGGCCCGGTCCCACGTTCGGACCGCGGTGTCAGCCCGGGCGGCCCGTCGCCGCCCGACGTCCACTGCCGAGGAGATCGTCCCCCGTGTCCGAGAACCGCATGCCTCAAGCCGATGTCGACGCGACGGGTGCGGCCACCGTGACCACCGTCATCCCGGCCGGTGAGCCGGCGGGCAAGATCCTCGCCGAGCGCGAACTCCAGTCGCGCAGCGGGCCGGAGACCATCGTCGTGGTGCGCGACCCGGAGGGCACACTGCGGGATTTGTCCTGGGCGCCGGAGGCGGACACCGAGGTCGAGCTCGTCCGCGCCGACACCGAGGACGGCCGCTCGGTGATCCGACACTCCTGCGCACACGTGCTCGCCCAGGCCGTGCAGGACAAGTTCCCCGAGGCCAAGCTCGGCATCGGGCCGCCGATCGAGAACGGCTTCTACTACGACTTCGACGTCGCCGAGCCCTTCACCCCCGAGGACCTCAAGGACCTCGAGAAGCGGATGAAGAAGATCATCAAGGCCGGTCAGCGCTTCTCGCGCCGCGAGTACGCCTCGCTCGACGAGGCCCGGGCCGAGCTGGCCGGCGAGCCGTACAAGCTCGAGCTCATCGAGGACAAGGGCCGGGCCGACGCCGGCGACGAGGGCGGCGCCGAGGCGCTCGAGGACTCCGAGATCATGGAGGTGGGCGCGGGCGCACTCACCGCGTACGACAACCTCAACCCCCGGACCGGTGAGGTCATCTGGTCCGATCTGTGCCGCGGTCCCCACGCCCCGACCACCAAGTTCATCCCCGCGTTCACCCTCACCCGCTCGTCGGCGGCCTACTGGCGGGGTGACCAGAGCAACGCCGGCCTCCAGCGCATCTACGGCACTGCGTGGGAGAGCACCGAGGCCATGGACGCCTACCTCGACCGACTGGCCGAGGCGGAGAAGCGCGACCACCGGCGGCTCGGCACCGAACTTGACCTGTTCAGCTTCCCCGACGAGATCGGCTCCGGATTCCCGGTGTTCCATCCGCGCGGCGGCATCATCCGCAACGAGATGGAACAGCACTCCCTCAAGCGCCACCTGGCCGCGGGCTACTCGCTGGTCAACACCCCGCACGTGACCAAGGGCGACCTGTTCCGCAAGTCGCAGCACCTGAGCTGGTACTCGGAAGGCATGTTCCCCCCGATGGTGCTCGACGCCGAACACGACGCGGACGGCAACGAGACCAAGCCGGGGCAGGACTACTACGTCAAGCCCATGAACTGCCCGATGCACAACCTCGTCTTCGACTCCCGGGGCCGCTCGTACCGCGAGCTCCCGCTGCGGATGTTCGAGTTCGGCACCGTGTACCGGTACGAGAAGTCGGGCGTGATCCACGGGCTCACCCGCGCCCGCGGCTTCACCCAGGACGACGCGCACATCTACTGCACCGAGGAGCAGATGGAGGGCGAGATCGCCTCCGTGCTCTCGTTCATCATCTCCCTGCTGCGTGACTACGGTCTCGACGACTTCTATCTGGAGCTGTCCACCAAGGACCCTGAGAAGTACGTCGGCGGCGACGAACTGTGGGAGCGGGCCACCGAGACCCTGCGCCGCGTGGCGACGAATTCCGGGCTCGAACTCGTGCCGGACCCGGGCGGGGCCGCCTTCTACGGTCCCAAGATCTCCGTGCAGGCACGTGACGCGATCGGCCGCACCTGGCAGATGTCGACCGTGCAGCTCGACTTCAACCTGCCCGAGCTGTTCGATCTGACCTACAACGCCGCCGACGGGACCAAGAAGCGCCCCGTCATGATCCACCGCGCGCTCTTCGGCTCGATCGAGCGGTTCTTCGCCGTGCTCCTCGAGCACTACGCAGGCCTGTTCCCCGCGTGGCTCGCGCCCGTGCAGGTGGTGGGCATCCCCGTCGCGGAGGCGCACGAGAAGCACCTCGAGGACGTGATCGACGAACTGCGCGGCAGGGGCATCCGAGCCGAGCTCGACACGTCCGACGAGCGGATGCAGAAGAAGATCCGCAACCACACCACCGGCAAGGTCCCGTTCATGCTGCTGGCCGGCGACCGCGACGTGGAGGCCGGCGCCGTGAGCTTCCGGTTCCCCGACGGCACCCAGCTCAACGGTGTCTCGCGCAATGCCGCCATGGACAAGATCGCCTACTGGATCAACTCGCGCCGCAACGACGTGCCCACCGCGGAGCGCGTGTGACGTCCGGGGACTCGGTGCCGACCGAGGAATACCGCCAGTTCGGCGTGGGCGAGGACCGTCTCCAGCTGCTGTGGGCGCCCTACCGGATGTCCTACATCGCGGAGACCCGCCCGGAACCCGCCGAGGGGATGACGGGGGAGCCGTTCCTCGACATCCCCCGGATGAGCGACGAGGACGGGCTGGTGGTCGCCCGGGGCGACCATGTCTACGTCGTACTCAACCTCTTCCCGTACAACCCGGGTCACGCCATGGTGGTGCCGTACCGCAAGGTGGCGAACCTGGAGGACCTGGACGACGACGAGTCCCGTGAGCTGATGTCCTATACGCAGCACCTGATCCGGGTCGTCAAGGCGGTCTCGGCACCCGATTCGTTCAACGTCGGGCTCAACCTCGGCGGCGCGGCCGGCGGGTCGCTGTCCGACCATCTGCACCAACACGTCGTCCCACGCTGGATCGGGGACGCCAACTTCATTACGGTGACCAGCGGCACCAAGGTACTGCCGCAGCTCCTCCGTCAGACACGGCAGCTGCTCGCCGAGGCGTGGTCCACCACGGGGTCCCCGGCTACCGTGCCCGGGTCGACGACACCTTCTAGGTAAGCGGGGGGACGAATGCTCAGCGAGTACGGAAGGTCTGGGGTCACCCGGGTGACGCACCCGTTCGCGACGCTCCTCGTCCGGGCGGGCGTCACGGCCAACGGCATCACCCTGACGGGGCTCGTGCTGACCAGCGCCGCGGCCGTCGCCCTGTTCGGCAACGGACTGCTCGTCGCGGGCGCGATCGTCATCGCGTTGTGCACCCTGCTCGACCTGGTCGACGGCGCCGTCGCGCGTGCCGGCGGCGGCGGATCGCCGTACGGCGCCCTGGTCGACGCGGTGTCCGACCGGGTCGCGGACGGCGTGATCCTGTCCTCCCTGCTGTGGTGGCTCGTCCACGCCGAGCCCGACAACCGCTACGCCCTCGTCATGCTCCTGGCCTGCCTGGTGCTGTCACAGGTGGTGTCCTACTCCAAGGCCCGCGCGGACGCCGGCGGCCTGCATACCCCCGGCGGGCTCATGGAGCGCGCGGACCGGCTGGTGCTCATCCTGCTCGGCGCCGGGCTCGAGGGACTGGGTGTCCCGTGGGCCCTCGAGGTCGGGCTCACCGCCGTCGCGGTGGGCAGCCTCGTCACGGTCGTCCAGCGGGTGTGGGGCGGGCGCACCGACTACCTCCGGCGCGTGGCCCACGAGGACGTCGCCACCGCACCGGCCACGGGGCCGGGAGACCGATGAGCGACGTGCCCGAGCGCCTGTCCGACCTGGGCTACGCGGCCGGGTGGGCCGTGGTCCGGGCCCTCCCCGAAGGCCTGGCGCGGGCGCTCTTCCGCACGGGCGCCGACATCGCCGCCCGTCGGCAGGGCCCCGATTCCCAGCTGCGCAGGAATCTCGCCCGGGTCCTCGGCGTCGCCCCGGCGGAGGTCCCCGACGAGCTCATCCGCGACTCCTTCCGGTCCTACGCCCGGTACTGGCGGGAGGCGTTCCGCCTGCCGTCCATGGACCGCGAGGCCGTCGCCCGCGAGATGGACCGCACCATCGACGGGATCGAGCACCTGGACGCGGCTCTCGCGCAGGGGCGTGGCGTCGTGGTCGCCCTGCCGCACTCGGCCAACTGGGACCTCGGTGGCACCTGGCTCGCGCGGCGGTACGGCGGGTTCGCGACGGTCGCGGAGCGCCTCAAGCCGGAGTCGCTCTACCAGCGCTTCCTGGATTATCGCGAGAGTCTGGGGTTCACCATCTACCCACATACGGGCGGACCCACCCCACCGCTCGACGCGCTGCGGGACTACCTCGCCGGAGGCGGCATCGTCGCTCTGCCGGGGGAGCGGGACCTGCGCCGGACCGGTGTGCCCGTGACGTTCTTCGGCGAGACCACCCGCATGCCCGCCGGGGCCGCCAGGCTCGCGGTGGAGACCGGCGCACCGTTCCTCGTGGCCCAGTTCTGGTACGACGGCCCCGACACGATGCGCGTGCGGGTCACCCCGCCGATAGACGTCTCCGGGGGAGTCGAGCCCGCCGTCCAGGCGATGGCCGATCTGTTCGCCGAGGGCATCGCCCGCCACCCCGCGGACTGGCACATGCTGCAGCCTCTGTGGCTCGACGACCTGTCGGCCGAGCGGCGAGAGCGGATCGAGGGCTGATCCGGCCGTGCGTATCGGCATGATCTGCCCCTACTCCTTCGACGCCCCTGGCGGAGTACAGGCCCACGTCGTGGACCTCACGGAGGAGCTCCGCCGTCGCGGGCACACCGTCCGCGTCCTCGCGCCGGGCAGCCCCGGCAGTGCTCCGGTCTCCGGTATGACGCTGACCGGGCCGGGCGTCCCGATCCCGTACAACGGGTCCGTCGCCCGGCTCAGCTTCGGGCCCGCGACCTGGCGGGCGACCCGGCACTGGCTCCGCGAACAGCCCCTCGACGTGCTGCACATCCACGAACCCAACGCCCCCGGGGTCGGCATGTTCGCTCTCGCGATGTGTTCGGGCCCCATCACGGCGACCTTCCACACCTCCACCACCGGGTCGATGATCCTCGACGCCGCGGACGGCGTCCTGGCGCCGCTGCTCGAGAAGATCCGTGGCCGCATCGCCGTGTCGACCCTGGCCCGCCGCTGGCAGATGGAGGCCCTGGGCTCCGACGCCGTGGAGATCCCCAACGGTGTCGACGTGGGCGCCTTCAGCGACGTCGACACCTCAGGGGAGCCGACCGACGCCCCGACGGTGACGTTCCTCGGCCGTTACGACGA
>NZ_JAALDU010000079.1 GCF_014145015.1 Dietzia sp. E1
CGACGGGCTGGCGGCCGCCTCCTCCGGCGCGCCCGCCGGCGCGGCCCTGCCCGTCTACCCGGACGCGCCGCTGTGCAACGTGCGCGGGCTGACGGCGCTGGGCGAGCACGCGATCCGCGGGATGATGACGCGCGGCATGGTGATCAACATCGACCACATGGGCGTCAAGACCGCCCACCGTGCGCTCGACATGGCCGCCGAGGCCGGATACACCGGCCTGGTCGTGGACCACGCCTGGGCCACGCAGGGCAACACGCGCCGGGTGCACGAGCAGGGTGGGTTCGTCGCCGCGTTCGCCTGGCCCGCGGACGCCACCGAGAACTTCGAGGTGGGGTTCCTCGAGCAGTGGCGCACCAATACGGCCGGCGCGATCCGGCCCTTCGACGGGTACGGGTGGGGATCGGACGTCAACGGCCTCGCGCCGCTGGCCGAACCCCGCCCGAGCGCAGCGACCGACCCGCTCGTCTACCCGTTCACCGCGCCCAGCGGCGAGGTGATGGACCGCTGGCGGTTCGGCGACCGTGTCTACGACCTCAACGTCGACGGCGTGGCCCAGTACGGCCTGTACGCCGACTGGGCCGCGGACGTGCTCCACCGCGCCGGGTCCGACCGCGCCGCGCTGGAACGCCAGCTCATGGGCGGCGCCGAGGCGTGGACGGCCAACTGGGAGCGGGCCCGCCTTCAGTAGCAGCCCGTGACCACGGCCATCGCGTAGGGGACGTGGACCGCGGCGGCGAGCAGCGCCAGCGAGGTGAGGCAGAACGCCGTGGCGACCGCCGCCGCCACGCCCCTCGACCCGCTGGCCGGCTGGACCAGATGCCGGATGCGGTCCGGCCCCAGGGCGTGCAGCGCCCCCGCGAGTTCCTCGCCGCTGTGGTCCCGGTGTCGGCCGTACCGACCGAGCGTCAGGAGTGCGCCGGCCAGCGCGGGGGTTCCGGCGGCCCGGCGCGCGGCGTCGTCCGCGGCGATCTCCAGATAGTGCCCGAGGGCGTCCTCCACGGCGGCGAAGAGCGGCACCCACCGCAGCCCGGTGGTGAGCGTGGACACCAGAGCCGACACCGCGTGATGTCGTTGCCGCAGGTGGGCGGCCTCGTGCGCGAGGACCGCCCCCAGTTCCTCGTCCGAGAGCAGCTCGACGGCGGCGGTCGAGACCATGATGCCGCCGTGCCGCCGGGGAAGCGCGAGCGCGAACGGGTGCGCGTCGTCGATCAGTCGGACCGTGTGGCCGTGGAGTCGCGCGGGTTCTCCCCGGTGGCGGTAGAGCGCAGCCGTGCGCAGTGTGGTGCTCCGGCGGCGCCGCGCCTCGAGGGCCACCCTGACGGCGTGGGCCACGGAGACCGCGACCGGGATGACGAGCAGCAGGGCCACCGGCACGGCGGTGTCGATGCGATCCAGGCCGAACGGGTCCGCGGCGGCCAGGCACCGGCTGCACACGGCCGCCGCGTCCGCGGGCAGCAGGTCCGGGCCGGTGACCACCCAGGCGAGCAACGGACCCACCGACAACGCGGCGAGCGTCCAGAACACGACGGCGGAGCTGAGCAGCGCCACCGCCACGCGGGGCATCCGCATGAGCACCGGCGCGGCGCTGCGGAGGACCCGGGGCCCGGCGACGGCGGGCAGCAGTAGACCCGCGAGCACGAGCGTGACCAGGACGTAGACGGCCGTCACGGCGTCCCGCTCCCGTCACGCTGGCGCAGGTAGTCACGGAGGAGGTCGAGGTCCGAATCCGGGATGCTCCGCGCGAAGTGCAGGATCGACGCCGCGCGGTCGCGACTGCTCCCGAGCGCGTGCGACATGAGCGTCGCCACGTGCTCCTCACGAGTGGTGCAGGCCCCGTACACGGTCGCCCGGCCGTCCTTGCTCGTCGTCACGAGACCCTTGCGCTGGAGGTTGGTCAACACCGTGGCGATGGTCGTGTAGGCGGGCTCGCCCTCGAGCCGATCGATCAGGCCTCGGACGGTGGACGGCCCGTGGTCCCACAGCAGGTCCATCACCCGGGTCTCCAGCGCGCCCAGGCGCGGCGCGTCCTGCCGGGCGCCTCGCCGGGCGCTCATCCCACCGCCCCGGCCACGCGGACCCGCGGAAGCGGGCAGGCGACCCGGCCCCGCAGCCGCACGACCAGCGCGACGGCGGTGAGGACCAGCGCGATGACGGCCAACACGGGCTGGACCGGCGCGAACCACGTGAGCGCGCCCGAGTAGCCCAGCGCCAGGAGCGCGAACTTGTTGCACACCGGGCAGCCCACCGCGAACCACGCCAGGAAGGCGCCCACGATGCCGACGCGGCTCGTCCGGCGGTCCTCGGCGCCGTCGGGGCCACCCGTCGCGGGCGCCTCCGACCCGGGCGTACCCCCGGATTCGGGCCCGCCGTCCCGGACGTAGGTCGCGAACAGCAGCCCGGAGAACACCGAGGTGAGGATCCAGACCGGGTAGTTCCACCAGACCGGCGGGATCTCGCGGACGAAGAAGGAGTTGGGGATGAGGACGGTGGCCAGACCCAGCAGGCCCCCGAACAGGACGGTCGCCACCGCGGCGGCCCCCCACTGTCGGGCCGAGAGGGTCCGCAGCCCCTGGGCCGCCAGGTCCACGGATTGTCGGACCGACGCGAGGGTCCACGAGATGCGCTGCATGGTCCCCGATCATGCCACAACCGACTATCCGACATAGTCAACTAACCCCGATAGTCGACTATGTGCCATAGTCGATCCGGTTACCGGCCCCCGCGACGAGAAGGACACCCCCCTGTGACAACGGACCCAGCGACCTCCCGCCACACGCTCGAGGGGAAGTACCGACGCTCGAGAATCCTCAACGGCGTCCTCGGGGCGGTGGTCGCGTTCCTCGCGGTCGTCGTCGTGGCCCAGATGCTGCCCGGGCAGTCCCCGACGTCAGGGGCCCCTGCCGCGGCCGAGACGGCCTCCGCCTCCGGCGACACCGCCGGACCCGACGCACAGGCCGGCGGGGACATGGACTTCGTCCGACGCGACGCCGACGACCCCAAGGCCATCGGCGCGGTCGACGCCCCGGTGGTCCTGACCGAGTGGATCGACCTCCGGTGCCCGTTCTGCGCCTCCTTCAGCCGCGACACGCTCCCGACCCTCATCGACGAGTACGTCGACACCGGCAGGGTCCGCATCGAGTTCACCGACGTCGCCTACTTCGGCGAGCAGTCCGAGGACGCCCAGATCGCGGCGCAGGCCGCCGCGAACCAGGACAAATACGTCGACTACATCACCGCCGTCTTCGACGCCGCACCCGACAGCGGGCATCCCGACCTCACCCGCGACGTCCTCATCGACTTCGCCGAGCAGGTCGACATGCCGGACATGGACGCGTTCCGCGCCGACCTCGACGACCCGGGCGTGCGCGCGCAGGCGGAGAACGAGACCCGCACCGCGCAGCAGCTGGGCGTCACCGCCGTCCCGTTCTTCGTCGCCGGCCAGATCGCCATGTCGGGCGCACAGCCCCTGGAGAACTTCCGGGCCTACCTGGACGACGCCCTCGCCGCGGTGGAGTGAGCCGTGGACATCGGACTACTGGGAGCGTTCCTCGGCGGCGTCCTGACCCTGCTCAGCCCGTGCTCGGCGATGCTGCTGCCCGCGTTCTTCTCCTACGCCTTCGCCGCCCCGCGGGAGCTCCTCGCCCGCACCGGCGTCTTCTACCTGGGCCTGGCCACCACGCTCGTCCCCCTCGGCGTCCTCGCCGGGACGCTCGGGGCCTTCGTCAACGAGCACCGGTTCACCTTCGTCACCGTGGCCTCCGTCCTCGTGATCGTGCTCGGCCTCCTCATGCTGCTCAACGTCCCCGTGCCGTTCCTGCGCCGGGGGACCAACACCGAGGGCACCTCGATGACGGCCGTCTACGCCCTCGGCACGGTCTACGGGCTCGCCGGCGTCTGCGCGGGCCCGCTGCTCGGCGCCGTCCTCACCGTGGCCGCCGTCTCCGGCACGCCACTGTCCGGCGGGATCATCGTCCTGGTCTTCGCCGCAGGGATGGCGCTGCCACTGTTCGTCCTCTCGCTCCTGTGGGGACGCTTCCCCGCCGTCCGGAACCTCGTCCGGCCGCGCGAAGTGAAGATCGGACGCTGGAGCAACACCTGGACCGGCCTCATCGGGGGCGCCCTCACCGTCGCGGTGGGCATCCTCCTGCTGGTGACCGCCGGCACCACCGAGCTGACCGGTCTCCTCGGCGCGAGTACCCAGGCCGAACTCGAGGGGAGCGTCCTCGGCTGGGCGAATCGGATCCCCGATCTCGTCGTCGTCCTCATCGTCCTCGCGGTCGCACTGGCCGGATGGCTGGTCGCCCGGACCCGCCGCGCGCGCCCGTCCCCCGGCCCCGACCTGCCCTTCCCCACGGTGACCATGCCGTCGACGATCAGCCCGACTCGTGGTGAGAAGCGGTGAGCGGCGACGTCACCCTGATCCTCGCCCAGTCGATCGGTGAGACGTTCCAACAGACCGCCGCGTCCGGACCGATCCTGCTCGCGCTCGGCGCGTGCGTCCTCGCCGGCCTCGTGTCCTTCGCGTCCCCGTGCGTCGTGCCGCTGGTACCCGGCTACCTCGCCTACCTCGCCGGGGTGGTGGGCGCGGAACGACCCGCCACCACCGTCGAGTCCGCGGAGAGACGTCGCGCCGAGGCCGGCACCCTCACCCTCGAGGCCAGGCGCCAGCAGCGGTCCAGCAGGCGACGCGTCGTGGCGGCCTCCCTGCTGTTCGTCGGCGGCTTCACCACCGTCTTCGTCCTGCTCTCGGCCATGGTCCTCGGCACGGTGCAGTACATCGCCCCGCAGCAGGAACTGCTGCAGCGGCTCGGCGGGGTGGTCACGATCCTCATGGGGCTCGTGTTCATCGGGGCGGTGCCGGTCCTCCAGCGGGACACGCGCCTGCAGCCGAAGGCCCTGTCCACCTGGCTCGGCGCCCCGCTGCTCGGCGGCGTGTTCGCACTCGGGTGGACGCCGTGCCTGGGTCCGACGCTGGCGGCCGCGCTCTCCGTGGCCGCCGGAACGGGCCTCGACGCCACGCGCGGCGTGCTGCTCATCGTGGCGTACTGCTTCGGGCTCGGGCTGCCGTTCGTGTTGGTGGCGTTCGGATCGACCCGGGCGCTGCGCACCGTGGGGTGGCTGCGCCGGCACACGCGCGCCATCCAGATCTTCGGCGGCGTCATGCTCATCGTCGTCGGCCTCCTGCTGGTCAGCGGCGCGTGGGCGCTGTTCATCGGCTGGCTCCGCGACTTCGCGATCAGCGACACCACCCTCCCCATCTGACGAGGAGATCCCATGTCAACAACCCCGAGCACCCCGAGGTCGTCCCGGCTGCCCGTGGGGACCATTCCCGGCGTCCTCGTGCTGGGTGTCCTGGTGCTGCTCGTCGCGGCGATGTGGCGCACGTCGTTCGGCGGCGAGAGCGCGACGGCCGCAGGACAGGACAGTGAGCAGGTCCAGCAGCAGCCCGACTACTCCCACGCCGAGCGGCGTGACCCCGCGGACCCGTTCGCGCTCGGACCCGTGGACGCGCCGGTCGGACTGGTGGTGTTCTCGGACTACCAGTGTCCGTTCTGCGCGCAGTGGAGCCGCGACACGTTGCCCTCGATGGTCGACCGGGCCGAGATC
>NZ_JAALDU010000080.1 GCF_014145015.1 Dietzia sp. E1
GGTGCTCGCCGCGCGCGCCGAGGGCTGAGCGGGATCAGATGGCGTACTCGGCGTGGACGTCGCGGGTCCGCTTGTGCTCGAACCAGAACGACAGGAACGGGATCGTCCCCGCAAGCGCGGTGAGCAGCGTGCGCGTCGCGGGCCAGCGGGCCTTGATCGCCAGGTCCAGGGTCATGAACAAGTACAGGATGTAGAACACGCCGTGCGCCTGACCGATGTAGGTGAACCACTCGGGCGCGTCCGAGGAGTCGGCCAGGATGAGGTACTTGTAGATCATCTCCACGGTGAGCACGAGCAGCCACACACCGGTGATCCAGGCGAGCACGCGGTAACGCTTGAGCGCACCGGCGACCTTCCCGCCCGGGTCCGGCCTGCGGTTGTCGGTCTGCGGCGGGGTTGCGGCGGTCATGAAGCGGATCTCTCCTGGTGGTTGCCGCCGGCCGCCCGATCCTTCCGGGCCAGCTCGGCGAGATAGGCGTTGTACGCGTCCAGGCCCTCGTCACGGGCCCGGGCGTCCGCGGCGGGACGACGGGTCGGGAGCAGGTCGGCGGGGATCTCCGTCAGGACGCCGAAGCGGTCCCGGCCCGATCCGTTCTTCCCGGCGGCCGGCAGGTCCGCCGCGCGGGGGTCGGCCTCGTCGTCGTCATCGTCGTCGGTGCCCCGTGCGCCGGCGGTACCGTCCGAGGCGGAGGCCCAGTCGTCCTCGGCGGCCTCCATCCGGACGTACTTGAGGTACGCGTAGATGAGGAAGCCCCCGAGGAACGGCCACATGAACGTGTACCCGAGGTTCTGGACGGTGCCGCTGGCCTCCTGGTAGCGGGCGAGCTGCCACAGGCCCATCCCGATGCACACGATCGCGCCGAGGACGACGAACGCGATCCACGCCGGACGGTGCTTGACCGAGGACGGCGCCGGATCCGCGGACGCGGCCTCGTCTCCGGTCGCTCGGGAACTCAGGGTGTCGGACACGCCTCCACGGTACCGCTGACCACGCGGTAAGCTCATCTCGCCCGGTACCCCCGGGTGACGCGCCCGTGGCGGAATTGGCAGACGCGCTGGATTTAGGTTCCAGTGTCTACGGACGTGGGAGTTCAAGTCTCCCCGGGCGCACAGGTCTCTCCACTCGGATCGGGTGATCAGGATGTCGGGTGATGAGGATGAGCAACCGGACAGTCGCGAGGGCGGCGGTCGCGTCGGTGATCCTGGTGGCGTCGGTGATGAGTGGCTGCGCGGAGTCGGATCTCGCGGTGAACGGGGGACTCCCGTGGACGGACCCCCGTGGCGCGGCGCCGCTCGAGCCTCCGGCGGAACCGTCCCCGGTGGAGGAGCGGACGAACGCGCAGCGCAGCGAGAACGGGCTCCCGGCACTGGACGCGAGCGAGAAGCTCCGCGACAGTGCCTGTGCGAAGGCCGACGACATGATCGCGAGGGACTACTGGGCGCATCACGCGCCTGACGGCCGCGGCGGCCCGGGCACGTTCATCCGCGAGGCCGGCGTCGATTACCACAGGGCAGCGGAGAACCTCTTCTATTCGTCCACCGGCGGGCCCGACCCGGTCGCCCAGTGGATGCAGAGCCCGGGCCACAGGGAGAACATCCTCGACCCGGACTTCACCCGCGTGGGTGTCTGCATGCGGACCGCCGCCTACCAGGGCCTGCCGGAGGCGCATCTCTATGTCCAGCACTTCGCCACCCCGATGGCGGAGAGGTAGCCCGGGCCGCCGGCATGGGGCTCGTCGGCACGGGGGCTCGTCGGCGCCGGCTCGTCGGTACGGTGCGGGCATGTGGTTCGACAACTGGCCTGACGTTCTCCGCGTCCTGCTCGTCGGCGCCGCCGCCTACGCGTTCCTCGTGCTGGTGGTGCGGGTATTCGGCAAGCGCACCCTGACGCAGCTCAACGCCTTCGACTTCGTCGTCACCGTCGCGCTCGGTTCCACGCTCGCGACCATCATCCTCAGCTCCGACGTGTCCTGGACCGAGGGCGCGATCGCGATGGCGTTGCTCGTCGTCCTGCAGTACGCCGTCTCGCGGCTGAGGAGGTCGCGGGCCGGGCGGGCCGTCCTCACCGCCGACCCGACGCTGCTCGTGCGCGACGGCGTCTTCCTCGACGACCAGATCGCCCGCCACCGCCTCACCCACGCCGACATCCGCCAGACCATCCGCTCCTCCGGCATCGGCGACCTGGGCGACGTCGCGGCCGTCATCCTCGAGAACGACGGCAGCATGAGTGTCATCACCGGGTCGTCGCTGGGCGACGGATCCGTCCTCGAGGACGTCCCGGGGTGGGCGCGGCAGCACCGGGGCTGACGACGGCCGAGCCCGGCTGACCGCCGCCTCATCCCGACAGCGCGGCCAGCACGTCCTCGGCGATCTCGTCCGCCGGCTGCGAGATCGGGCAGAGCATCCCGTACTCGTCGGCCGCGAGCGGCTCCAGCGTGAGCACCTGCGACTCAAGGATCCGATCGGATGCGAAGTGGCCGCGGCGGGCGGCGAGACGGGCGGCGATGAGTTCCGGATCGGTGCCGAGCTCGACGAAGAACACCGGGCGGCGGACCTCGCGCAACACATCGCGATAGGCGCGGCGCAGCGCCGAGCACGCGACGACGAGGCCGCGGTCGGGCGCCGGCGCCTCCGGCCCGCGCGAGTGGTCGTGGTGCCTCATGCGGTCGCGGACCGCCTCCAGCCACGGCCAGCGGTCGTCGTCGGCGAGGGGTTCCCCGGCCGCCAGCTTCCGGATGTTGCGAGGGGGATGCAGGTCGTCGGCATCCACCAGCTCCGCACCCGCCCGATCGGCGATAGCCCGGGCGACCGTCGACTTCCCGGCGCCGGAGACCCCCATGACGACGATGTGCGGACCGGGCGTGTGCCCCGGCTCGTCGGCTGCCGAGCTCCTCGTCGTCGTCACCACCTCCCGAGGGCTCAGATGGTGAAGGCCAACGATCCGAGGATCGCCCGGCCCAGATCCTCGTCCCCGCTGACCTCCACGCCGTGGCCCGGCTCGGCGGTGATGCGGCCGGTCGTCGCACGCACGAAGGTCGCCGTGTCGAAGACCAGCTCGACGGTGGTCCGCGCGGCGTCGTCCACATCGGCGAGCCGCGCGCGTCCGTCGACGACGACGTCGGTGGCCAGCGGCAGATCCGCGTCGTCCTCACCGACGACGCGGAACCGGACACGCGACCCGTCGGGGGCGCCGGCGCCCTTCCCGACGATGCGCGGCAGGGCCCGCACGATCTCCTCGACGGCGAACCGCCCGGTGTCACCGCCGAGATGGTGCTTCATGCCGAGCGCCTGCCGGATGTCGTCCTCGTGGACCCAGCAGTCGAAGACCCGCACCCCCATGAAGCGGCGGTACGGCACGCGACCGACGGGGGAGTCCGTCTCCGCCTCGAGGTCCGCGGCGGACAGCTCCGCGAGCTGTTCCGTGCGCTCGGCGACGACCTCCCGGAAATCGGCGAACGCGTCCTCGACCGCCAGCGACCGGGCCTCCTGGACGAACTTCTCGTTGAGCTCACCGATCGGGTTGCGGACGTGCTCGCGCGCCGACTCCGGCAACTCGATGTCCGGGACCGGCTCGCCGGCGAGCATGTGCTCGGTGCCGGCGATGTGCGCCACGATGTCGCGCACGGTCCACCCCGGCAGCGCCGTCGCCGCCGTCCAGTCGTCCTTCTTCAGGCCCGCCAGCACCTCGTCGAGGCGCTTCCACTGCTGCACCAGGTGGCGCACCTCGACGGGTGCCGTGTCGCTCGACTCGCTGTCCATGCCGCCGAGGCTACTGGCGTCGCGCCCGGCCGGTGGACGATCGCGCGGGTAGCGTCGGGCGAGCAGCCGAGTAGTGCCCGGACCGAGCCGCCGGGCGACGACCCGCCCGGAGGCCCGACCGCATGCCGACCACCACGTCACAGAACGACCGCCCCACCCTGGCGATCCTGGGGGCCGGGGGTGATCTCACCGAGCGCCTCCTGCTCCCCGGCCTGGGCTCGCTCCTGGCGCGCGACCCGGAGCGGGACGTCACCGTCGTCGGCTCCGGCCGATCCGGTATGGACGACGACGAGTGGCGCGGACTCGTCCGGTCAGCGCTGCGCGAGGGCGGCTGCGGACCGGACCAGGCCGACCGGATCGCGGCGACGACTCGCTTCGTCGCCCTGGACGTCACGGACGCCGACGCGTTCGCCGACTTCATCGACGGGCTCGACGGCCCGGTGGTGCTGTACTTCGCCCTGCCCCCGGCCGTCACCGCCACGGCGTGCGAGGGACTGCGCGGCCGCCCACTCCGCGACGACGTACGGTTCGCGGTCGAGAAGCCGTTCGGCACCGACCTCGCCTCGGCCCGCGACCTCAACGCGCTGCTCCTCGACCTCGTCCCCGAGGACCGCGTCCACCGCGTCGACCACTTCCTCGGCGACGCGAACGTCCTCAACATCCTCGGAATGCGGTTCGGTAACCGGGTCCTGGAACCCGTGTGGACAGCCGAGCACGTCGAGCGCATCGACGTCGTGGCCGACGAGACCCTCGCCCTCGAGGGCCGCGCCGGCTACTACGACTCGACCGGTGCGCTGGTCGACATGCTCCAGTCGCACCTGCTGCTCGTGACGGCGCTGGTCACCATGGAGGCGCCCGCGCGACTCGACGCCACCGAACTGCACGACCTGCTCGCCACCACCCTCCGGTCCACCCACGTGTGGCGGGACGACCCGTCCGCGTGCTCTCGTCGCGCCCGCTACACGGCCGGCAGGGCGGGCGGCCGTGACGTCGTCGCCTACACCGACGAGGAGGGCGTCGATCCGTCGCGGGGGACCGAGACGCTCGCCGAGGTGGTGCTCGAGGTCCGGAACCAGCGCTGGGCGGGAGTGCCCGTCCGGCTCCGGTCAGGCAAGGCACTGGGTGAGGACTCGATGCGGGTGACGGTGACGTTCCGGCCGCCGCGACACGTCCCGGAGGCGTTCGCGGGCGAGGTCCCGCGGAGCCGGCTCACGATGGGCATCGCGCCCGGCCGGGTGGCACTCGACCTGACGACCAGCGCCTCCGGCGACAGTCTCGCGCTCGAGGACTCCCGCCTCGACACCGAGCTCGGCGACAGCGACCTGCTCCCGTACGGGGAGGTGCTCGGACGGATCCTCGACGGGGACCGGCTCCTCACCGTCCGCGGCGACGTCGCCGAGGAGTGCTGGCGGATCCTCACCCCGGTGATCGAGGCCTGGGAGTCCGGCGCGGTCCCAATGGAGGAGTACGAGGCGGGCTCGGACGGCCCGCCCACCCGGTACGGGGTCGAGGCCGGGAGGATCTCGTGACCGACTACGGGCATCCGCTCATGTTCGGCAGCTTCATCACGCCGACCAACTCCGACCCCGACCGCCCGGTCGCCCTCGCACAGCTCAGCGAAGCCGCCGGGCTCGACCTCGTGACCTTCCAGGACCACCCGTACCAGGCCGGCTTCCTCGACACCTGGACCCTGCTCAGCTACGTGGCGGCCCGCACCGAGACAGTGCACCTCGCCGGGAACGTCCTCAACCTGCCGCTCCGCCCGCCCGCGGTGCTCGCCCGCTCGGTGGCGAGCCTCGACCTGCTGTCCGGGGGACGCGTCGAGCTCGGCCTGGGTGCCGGGGCGTTCTGGGACGGCATCGCCGCGATGGGCGGTGAGCGGCTCACTCCGGGGGAGGGCGTCACCGCGCTCGAGGAGGGGATCGACATCATCCGCGGCGTGTGGGAGACCACCTCGCCCGGCCCGCTGCGTGTCGGAGGCGATCACCACCGGGTCGACGGCGCCCGGCGCGGTCCGGAACCCGCCCACGACATCGGGATCTGGCTCGGTGCCTACAAACCGCGCATGCTCCGGCTCGTCGGTCGGAAGGCCGACGGGTGGCTGCCGTCGATGTCCCATCTGAAGTCCCTCGCCGACCTCACCGAGGGCAACGCCCGTATCGACGACGCCGCGACCAACGCCGGACGCTCCCCGGCCGATATCCGTCGGATCCTCAACATCGGGCCCGATCTGAGCGCGGAACAGATCGCCCAGATCGCGCTCGACCACGGCTTCTCCGGCTTCATCCTCGGCTCCGACGATCCGGGCACGCTCCAGCGCTTCGGCGCCGAGATCGCCCCCGAGGCCCGCGAGCGGGTGGCCGCCGAGCGGGGAGGGACCGTCCGGCCCGCCTTCGAGCGCCCCGCGATCACCGTCCGGGGAGTGCGCCGGCTCAGCAGCCCCGACCCCACCGCCGAGCTCAGCGACATGATCGACCTCGCCGCCGTGCCCGACCGTCTCCGGGATCGCGTCATCACCCCGAGGGACGCGGGATACGCCGACGTCCGGTCCGGGTACATGTACACCGGCCGACCGGGCGCGGTGATCATGGCGCGCGACGTCGACGACGTCGTCTCCGCGGTCCGATTCACCGCCGGCCAGCCGGCGCCGTTCGCGGTCCGCTCGGGAGGACACGGCATGGGGGTGGAGGTCCGGCCGGGCGGAATCCTGCTCGACGTGTCCGGCCTCGACTCCATCGAGATCGTCGACGACTCCACCCGCCGGGTCCGGATCGGTGCCGGCGCGACCTGGGGCCACGTCGCCGCCGCCCTCGCCGAGCGCGGATGGGCCATGACGACCGGGAACTTCGGGGACACCGGCGTCGGCGGACTCGGGACCTCCGGCGGGCTCGGCTACATGGTGCGCAGATACGGGATGACGGTCGACCACATCGTCGCGGCCGACCTCGTCCTGGCCGACGGGACGATGGTGCGCGCCGATCCCGACGAGCATCCGGACCTCTTCTGGGCCGTCCGGGGCGGCGCCGGGCACATCGGCGTCGTCACCGCCCTCG
Organism: Dietzia sp. E1; assembly: GCF_014145015.1. Lineage (GTDB taxonomy): Bacteria > Actinomycetota > Actinomycetes > Mycobacteriales > Mycobacteriaceae > Dietzia > Dietzia cinnamea_A. The sequence continues at coordinate 6,813 of NZ_JAALDU010000080.1, forward strand.
AACTCGAGGCGATCGACCTGGGGAGCGGGGACGTCGTCTACGGCGAGTTCCTCTACGACGCCACCGACACCGGCGGTTTCCTCCGGTCCTGGTCGGACACCATGCGCGACGCCCCCCGCGAGCTGACGACGTTCGTCTCCATGCAGCGGGGACGCGGCGCCCAGCCGCCGATCGCCCAGCTCCAGGCCATCTGGGCAGGCGACGATGTCGACGCCGCCTCGGCCGGTCTCACGCCGCTTCTCTCGCTGGCCCCTGTGCTGCGACAGCAGGCGCAGGTCGTGCCCTACGCGGCGCTCGTGCCGCCGCTCGACCAGAGACACGTGGGGCAACAGACCATCCGGATGCGCAACGGATACGTCCGCGAGATGGACGACGCGACGGTCGACGCGCTCGAGGCGCTGCTCGCCGACGCGGCCGTGGCGCGCCTCGAGCTGCGCTCGGTCGGCGGGGCCGTGAACGACGTGCCGGCCGACGCGATGGCCTTCTCCCACCGCGACGCCGAGGTGTTCGCCGCGGCCTGGATGTTGCCCGGTCGAGAACGGCTCGTCGACGCCGCCTGGGCGCGGATGCGGCCCCACGTCGACGGTCTCTACATCGGCTACACCACCGAGACGGGGCCGCAGGTCACGCGCGAGGCGTACCGCTCGAACTTCGACCGGCTCGCCGGGATCAAGGACCGATACGACCCGCATGGTCTGTTCCGCCGTCTCTAGCGGGTCGCGGTGGGCGGCCGCCCCGGGACCGCGGGTCGCGGGACGACGACGGCCCCGGTTCCGCTCGGGAACCGGGGCCGTCTGTCTGTCCGGCCGGTCAGACCCTCCGCGACGCGCGTGCGGCGTTCTCCTCCGTCATGTCGTCGGGCTGCCGGACGAAGTGCGCGATGCTCAGTGCCAGGCCTCCCCAGATGACGAGCAGGAACAGCACCATCATGATGATCGCTGCGGTGTCCATGGTTCAGCCCTCGTTTCGGGTGGTCTCGGTACGGTTGCCGCGCGTACCGGTGCCGGCCGTGCGGGTCGCGCTGGCCGCGTCGGCCCGGACGGGGGAGCCCGACGCGTCGAACTGGTCCTCGTAGAAGGCGTCGCTTGGATCGTCGTCCGTCGCCGGCGGGCCGTCGAGGTGACGGGCCCCGCGCCAGGGCAGCAGGGACAGGATCACCGACAGCACCAGGATCGCGGCGATCATGCCCCAGCCCCAGACGCCGAGTACGGCGGCGTCGTAGCCCTCGTACGGCTCCGAGACCAGGCTGCGGATCTCGCCGAACAGCGCGTACGCCAAGACGAGCGGGGTGACGACCGCCATGCACACGATCCAGATGGGGCCGACCTTGAACGAAGAGACCGAGTTGAGGTGGTCGCGCAGGGTGGGACCCAGGCGCAGCGCGAACATCACCACGATGAGGGCGATGAGCGCGATGCCCACGATGCCGATGCTGTTGGCGAACTTGTCCAGGATGTCGAGGTTCTGCAGGCCCGTCTCGGTGGGCATGAGCAGGATCGACACGATGGCCATCGGGCCGCCGATCGCCAACGTTGCGGTGGTGCGGGAGACGCCGACCTTATCCTGGAAGGAGGAGATGACCACCTCGACGATCGAGATCATCGACGTGAGGCCGGCGAGGATGAGGCACGCGAAGAACACGACGCCCCAGATGGGCCCGCCGGGCATCTGTGAGATGAGCGCGGGGAAGGCGATGAACGCCAGGCCCGGCCCGCCGCTGACATCGTCCCAACCCGCACCCGCGGCGGAGGAGACCAGGAAGCCGAGGGTGGCGAAGACGCCGATACCGGCCAGGACCTCGAACGCGGAGTTGGAGAAGCCCACCACGAGACCCGAGCTGGTGAGGTTCGACCGGCGCTTGAGGTACGACGAGTAGGTCAGCATGATGCCGAAGCCCACCGACAGGGAGAAGAAGATCTGCCCGTAGGCGGCGATCCACACACCGGGGTCGGTCAGCACGCCCCAGTCGGGCGTGAAGAAGTTGTTGAGGCCGTCGGCGGCCCCCTCGAGGAACAGGGACCGGATGACCAGGGCCGCGAACAAGACGATCAACAGCGGGATGAAGATCTGAGCGGTCCGGCCGATGCCCTTCTGAACTCCCGCGATGAGGACGCCGAGAGTGAACAGCCATACAACGACCAACACGCCCGTGATGAGCGGCACGAAGTCCAGGCCGAAGCCGGACCCGGCGCGGAGGAAGTCCTCCGAGAAGAAGGTGGCGGTTTCCTCATAGGTCTCGCCCCAGCGGCCGTCGACGGAGAACCAGGCGTAGCAGGCCGCCCACGCGAGGATCACCGCGTAGTAGACGGCGATCACGAAGGACACCAACACCTGGATCCAACCGATCGGCTCGGCGAAACGGTTCATGCGGCGGAAACTCAGGGGAGCGGAGCCGCGGAACCGGTGGCCGATGGCGTAGTCGAAGAACAGCAGGGGGATACCGGCGGAGAGCAGCGCGACCAGATACGGGATGAGGAACGCGCCGCCGCCGTTGTCGTAGGCGACGAAGGGGAAACGCCAGATGTTGCCGAGGCCGACGGCGGAGCCGATGGCGGCGAACACGAAGACGGAGCGCCCCGAGAAGGCCTCGCGTCTCCTGGTACCGCCCGTGGCGGCGGGTGTGGACATGGATTCCTCCTCAGCGGGGGAGCGGGCGGGTTCAGGTCTGAGCCGTGCTCCGAGTCCCCTACTTCTAGTCGGACGGTTGCCATTTGGTGATCGAATCGACGCAAGTCGGGTACTCGGTCACGTGGCTGGTGTGATTAGGGTAATCCCATGAGGCACCAATTAGGAGGGCGGACCGCGAATCGGCTGCTCGTCGCCGCGGCGCTCGTGACGCTCACCGTCGGCGCGGGCTTCGTCGCCGCCTCCCCGCGGACGCTCGCGCCGGGCGGGCCGGCGGTTCCGACCGTGGTGGCGCCCGTCGAACCGGTGGCCGCGTCCGTACCGCCCCCGGCCGTCCTGACGCCCACGGACGTCGTGCGCGAGACCGGCCGGTGGTTCTCGCACGGGCGCACGCTTGAGCTCCGGCCGGACGGCACCGGTACGTTCGCCGTTTGGATGGGGGCGTTCGACGGTCACCTCGTGCAGCTGCGGCTGATCCCCGCGCCCGGGGCAGCGACCGTCGCCGAGGTCGTGGCGATCGACCGGGTGGGGGAGGGGGCGCTCGCGCCGGACGAGACGCCCGGTATCGGTGGCCTGGTCACCGTGTCGTTCGGGCGGGCCGCGCGGGCCGCCCACGTCGAGTGGTCGTCCGGGCCGCGCCGGTTGGCCGCCGATCTGTGCGCTGCCGAAGGGTTGGACGCGCGGGCCATGGAGGAGCTGCGCTGCGGCGCCTGATCGCGGCACGGCAGTGGCGACGCGTCGTCCCGTACCGGGTCGCGGGCGCGTCGGCAGCACACCCGTATGGGCTGGACGACACGCCCTGGTAGCCCGAGAGTCCCTGAAAAGATGTAACAATTCGATAACCGCGCAAACGCAGAACCTGAGGGTGGCCTCACCTGTAGATATGAGGCGCGCGTCATGTCTTTTTGTGGCGGGCATCACCGCCGCCGACCGACGGCTGACCCGCGATTCGGTCGGTCGTACCCCCGCAATCTGAGGGGCCCCTCAACTTTGTGTGGCAATCTGTGCGCTGCGCCGAAACCGGTCACCGATTCCGGCGATGTCCCTGACGCAGTGCCAAGGAGTTCCACACGTGACGATCGACGACCGCGACCTCACCCCCCGCCCGATCGAGACCGGGTTCGCGGCCCGTAGCGCCGCCCGCGCCCTCGCGGACGAACTCCGTGAGGGTACGGCCTATGCGCTCGCCTTCGGCGGGCAGGGGATCGCCTGGCGCGACGCGCTCAGCGATCTCATCGACGGCACGGGGATCGGGCCGGAGCTCCAGGACCTCGTCGACGCCTCCGTCGCCCTCACCGAGCCCGTCCATGACGAAATCGCGGTCGTGCGGACCCACGGCTTCCGGCCCATCGAGTGGGCCAACACCACCACCGGCGAGGACGAGGACGCGGCTGACCTGCCCGACGACGCCTCCCTGTCGGCCGCCGCGGTCTCCCTCCCCGCGGTCCTGCTCACCCAGATGGGTGCACTGCGCGCCCTCGCGGCCGAGGGCTTCGACGTCAACGACACCGCCCCGGCGGCCGTGGTCGGACACTCCCAGGGCGTGCTGGCCGTGGAGTCGGTGGAGACCTTCGGGTCCATCGACGACCGGCTGCTGGCCGTCGCCGAGCTCATCGGCGCCGCCGCCACCCTGGTCGGGCGGCGCGTGGGTCTGTTCCGCCGTGGCCAGGCCAGCCCCATGGTCGGGGTGTCCGGGATCGACGGCGAGGCCCTGCGATCGCTGGTCGACGAGCTGTTCTCGGACGTCGACGCGTCGATCCGCCCGTCGGTCTCCATCCGCAACGCGCAGCGCCGCCACGTCGTGGTCGGCCGACCGGACGACCTCGAGGACCTGCGTCGTCACTGCGCCGACCTCGAGGCCGAGTCGCGTCGTCGTCGCGAGGCAAAGCTCACCGGCGGCGAGGTCTTCGCCCCCGTCTTCGACCCGCTCGACGTGGAGGTCGGATTCCACCACCCGGCGATGGCGCCGGCGGTCGAGATCGTCTCCCGCTGGGCCCGCGCCTGCGATCTGGACGTCGAGCGCGCCGTCCACCTGGCGCGCCAGGTCTTCATCGAGCCGGTCGACTGGGTCGAGGAGATGGCCGAGGCCCTGCACTCCGGTGCCCAGTGGGTCCTCGACATGGGCCCCGGCGAGGCGCTGACCCGCCTCAACCGGTCCGTGGTCCGCGGTCAGGGCGTCGGCGTGGTCGCCGCGGCCACCCGCGGGGGCCTGCGCAACCTGTTCACCCCGGGCGCCACGCCGCCCATCGAGCGGCCGTGGACGGCGTTCCAGCCGCAGCTCATCACGCTGCCCGACGGCAGCGTCCACGTGGAGACGTCGTTCACCCGCCTCACCGGGCGCTCGCCGATCCTGCTGGCCGGCATGACGCCCACCACCGTGGACCCGCAGATCGTCGCGGCGGCGGCCAACGCCGGCCACTGGGCCGAGCTCGCCGGCGGCGGTCAGGTCTCCGAGGCGATCTTCGCCGAGAACACCCGCCGTCTGGCCGAGTTGCTCGAGCCCGGCCGCAGCGCCCAGTTCAACTCCCTGTTCCTCGACCCGTACCTGTGGAAGATGCAGGTCGGCGGCAAGCGCCTCGTCCAGCGGGCTCGGGCCGCGGGCATCCCCTTCGACGGCGTGATCGTCACCGCGGGGATCCCCGAGCTCGACGAGTCGGTGGCCCTCATCGAGGAGCTGACCGAGGCGGGCCTGCGGTACGTCAGCTTCAAGCCCGGCACCGTCGCGCAGATCCGCCAGGTCGTGCGGATCGCCGCCGAGGTCCCGCACATGCCCGTCATCGTCCAGGTCGAGGGAGGGCGCGCCGGCGGCCACCACTCGTGGGAGGACCTCGACGCCCTCCTGCTGTCGACCTACGGCGAGCTGCGCGAGCGCCCCAACGTCGTCCTGTGCGTCGGCGGCGGCATCGGCACCCCCGAGCGGGCCGCCGACTACCTCACCGGCTCGTGGGCCAATGCTCACGGCTACCCGGCCATGCCGGTCGACGGCATCCTCGTGGGCACCGCCGCCATGGCGACCCTCGAGGCCACCACCAGCCCCCAGGTCAAGCAGCTGCTCGTGGACACCACCGGCGTCGACGCCTGGGTGGGCGCGGGCCAGGCCGAGGGAGGCATGGCCTCCGGCCGTAGCCAGCTCGGCGCGGACATCCACGAGATCGACAACACCGCCGCGCGCACCGGACGCCTCCTCGACGAGGTGGCCGGCGACGCCGAGGCCGTGGCCGCCCGCCG
>NZ_JAALDU010000081.1 GCF_014145015.1 Dietzia sp. E1
GAGCCTGGCCCAGTCCCGGATGCGGTCGGCGGGGATCCGGCCCTTCGCGCCGAAGAACTGGCCCGGCACGTGCCCGGAGAGCCAGCCCAGCGCCGGCAGGATCACCGAGCCCGCGCGCAGCTTGCGACCGACGGGCCCCGGGAAGCCGCGGTGGAACGGTGACTGGGCGGCGACCGCGACCAGCCCGGCGACGCGCGGGTCGTGACGCGCGAGGTGGTACACACCGATCTGCGCGCCCATGCTGTGCCCCAGGAGGAGCACTGGTCGGCGGCCAAGGCTCCGCTCCATCGCGTCGAGCGCGAGCGGGACGTCCTCGGCGGCGCTCTCGTGGTAGCCGGCCGGGGCGCTACGCCGACCGATGCGGTAGGTGCTCTCCCCCTGGCCGCGCAGCTCGGTGATCGCGACGTCGACGCCCTCGGCCGCCAGCGCGCGGGCGAGCGGGAGGTAGTAGCGGGCGCCGACGGCGATGCCCGGCAGCACCAGGACCGACGGCCGGCGCTCGTCCCGCCGGTCGGCCTCCACGATCAGCAGCGGGCTGGTGCTGCCGTCCGGGTGGCGCAGTTCGACCCGGACGGGGTCCTCGATCGTGGTCATGGGTACAGAATGCCGGACTACGCTCCGTTCGCTGCATCCGACCTGTATACGACGACGGACCCCCGCCCACCTGATGTGAGGTGAGCGGGGGTCCGTGCGCGCCGGGCGCGGGGTGCGCCGTGGCGTCGATCGATCAGATGGCGCCCCAGCGGGCGCCCATGGCGTCGGCCATCATGGGCCAGGACTGCTTGAGGTCGTCCTGCCAGTAGCCCCACGAGTGCGTGCCGTTGGGCGCGAAGTCGAAGTGGGCCGGGATGCCGAGCTCGCCGAAGCGGCGGGCGAGGTTGGCCGTGCAGTACTGGGTGGCCGCCTCGATGACGCCGCCGACGATCGCCTGGTTGGCCAGCGCCGGGATGGAGTTGCGCAGGCGCCAGTTCTCGAGCGACTCGTGCGGTCCGGGCAGGCCGTTGCCGGTGGAGATGAACATCGCGGGCAGCGTGCCGTTGTCGCGCTGCTCCTGGAAACGCCAGGCGCCCCACACCGGGTCGTTGTCGAACCAGCTGTTGGTTCCCGCGCGGGGCTCGCCCGGGAACGGTCCCCACATGTTGTTGAGGTCGGCGCCGCCACGGAGACCGGTGACGATGTTGATGAACTCGTGGCCGACCGGGGTGGAGGTCTCGGCACAGCCGGAGTACGAGCCGACGGCCTGGAACCTGCCCGGGTACTTCTGGGCGATGGTCAGGACCGAGGTCGCGGTCATGGAGATGGCCGCGATGCCGCGCTTGCGACCCTGGTAGTTGCCGCCGTACCTACCCTCGAAGAGGTCGGGGAGCTCCTTGGCGAGGTAGGTCTCGAACGCCATCGGGCGGTCGGTCTCGCGGGCGAAGCGGGTCTGGACGTTGGGATCGTGCCTCTGCCAGTCCGTGTAGTACGAGAAGGCGCCGCCGATCGGGGTGACGGTCCAGGCGTCCTTGTCGGACATGAACTGCTTGACGTCGGACTGCGCCTGCCAGGTGGCGGAGTCCTCGCCACCACCGGCGCCGTTGATCAGGTAGAGCACCGGGGCGCCGGGGTTACCGTCGCGCGGCGGCTGGACGATGTTCGGCACCTCGATGGCCATCTTGTCCGACCACACCGACACGATCAGCCGACCGTCCGGCAACTTGGTCTCGACGACCTTGTTAGTGGCCGTGGCCTTGGTGTACTGGATGGTCCCGCCCTGGGCCTGAGCCGTGCCCGTGGCGACGACGGGGACCATGGCCGCGGCGAGGGCCGCTGCTGCGACCTTCGTGCCGAACCGCTTCACTGAACGCATATTCCGACGCCTTACATTCTCGTTGTTCACAGACGGACCCGGGCACCTTCTCGCGGAGAACGCTAACCCGATTCCCAGTAGTCACACAAGTCCCATTAGACACACTAGTATCACCAGTGCGCTGCCAAGACTGGGTAGTTCACCCGCAGGGTTCGACCCCGAGGATGACACACCGGCACCGGCCGGCGGAAACCTCGGAGCCTCCCGTGCGGCTCACGTCAACATTATCGACTCGGCGCGGATCCGTGTTACCGATATGAACGATTCTATATCAAGCGCAGGTCGCGCGGCCGGCCCGCGGCGGGCGCGAGCACGAAAAAGGGCTCCGAGCCTCAGCCCGGAGCCCTTTTCGAGTCAGTCGTCCGACTCAGGCCTTCATGAAGCCCGCGTCGAGCGCCTTCTGGAAGTCGCCGCCGACGAAGTAGCCGACAGCCTTAACCAGGTTGTTGACGGCGCCGAGGAACGTACCGCCGAGGTCGACGATGCCGTCCTTGGCGAGCAGGCCGTTGTCGCCACCGATGGAACCGAGGTCGATACCCATGTGTTTCTCCTTGAGAGTGCGATCCGGAAAGTCCGAATCAGAGTCGAAGTTTGAGGCGGCCGCCAGAACAGCGGCCCTGCCTGGAGGCCCGATTGACTCGGGCCAACTGGGCTATCAGGCGGCGTCGGTCACCGTCTCCTCGGCCGCGCTGCCGAGATCGCCGAGGCCGATGCCCTCGAGCGCAGGACCCAGGCCGTCACCCGTCAGGGACCCGGTCAGGGTCACGAGGCCGCTGATGGCGTTGGTGACCGCGGTGAGCGCGGCGCTGATGGCGCTGAAGTCAGGCATGTGTATCTCCCTTTTGCTGTGATGTCGCCCCACTCGCGGGGCCCCGGATAAGGCTAACCTAAGTCGCACTGATGTCAATCGTGACGTGCGTCTCAACCCACCCCTTCGGCGCTGGCCCTTGACCCCCGCCGGGCGTGTGCCCTGTGCCACTGTAAACCACGAAGCCTTAAGAAGTCTCATTAATCCGGGCGCTTCGAGAAAAATTTCTTGGCTCGCCTTCTCCCGGGCCATTACCGCTGGTCAAAGGTTCACCGCGGCCATCCTCTGTTCACCTCAGACGTCCCGCTGAGCGAGCACCCGCTCCCCCACATACAGCGATGCGGCCCGCGCGAGGGAGAATCGCGCGGGCCGCATCTGGCCGCCGGGGAGAGTCGCCACCCTCGACGGAGCTCAGGGAGTCACTGTAGGAATCCGCCCGTCAGAGCCTCCTGGAAGTCATCTCCGGTGAAGTAGTCGAGGCCGGAGAACAGGTCTCCGAAGGCCCCCAGGAAGTCGTTGAGGAAGCCCAGGGCGCCGCTGACGCCGGCGAGGGATCCGAACTCGGGAAAGGTCATTGTCTGCTCCTTGTATCTGTGACTGTGCGGTGACGGGTCGGGGTACGGCTACTCGGCGCTGATGCTCGTGATCGCGCCGATGAAGTCGTTCACCCCGCCCTCGCCGCCGAGGGAGCCGGTGAAGAAGACAAGGGCGCCGAGGACGTCGGTGATTCCCCCGAAGAGGTCGGACAGCTGGCCGAAGTTGGGCATGGAGTTCTCCTTCTCAGTGACTCACGACGCCTTCCGGGGCGCCTGGAGAGGACTCTAAGAACCGGTTGAACTCGCCGCCATACTTGAAACAGGCCCTTTACCGCAGGTCACGGACCTTTTACGCAGCACTTCGAACGTGTCGGTCGTGTTACGGCCCGCCGGAGTGGACCCACGCCCGCGGGAGTGGACCGACGCCCGAAATAGGCCGTGGCCCGCACCGGCGTACCGGTGCGGGCCACGGACCCTGCTCTGCGCGCGTGTGGGCGCGTCAGTCGCGCGTGGGCTTCTAAATCAGAAGCCCATGCCGCCCATCTCGTCGCCACCCGGCATGGCGGGCGCGGCGGGCTCGGGCTTGTCGGCCACGACGGCCTCGGTGGTGAGGAACAGCGCGGCGATCGACGCGGCGTTTTGCAGCGCCGAGCGGGTCACCTTGACCGGGTCGTTGATGCCGGCCGCCAGGAGGTCCTGGTACTCGCCGGTGGCCGCGTTGAGGCCCTCGGCGCCCGGGAGGTTGCGGACCTTCTCGGCCACGACGCCCGGCTCGAGGCCGGCGTTGAGGGAAATCTGCTTGAGCGGGGCGCTGAGCGCGAACTTGACGATGTTCGCGCCGGTGGCCTCCTCGCCCTCGAGGGACAGGCCCTCGATGGCGACCTCGGACTTCACCAGGGCGACGCCGCCGCCGGCGACGATGCCCTCCTCGACGGCCGCCTTGGCGTTGCGGACGGCGTCCTCGATGCGGTGCTTGCGCTCCTTGAGCTCGACCTCGGTGGCCGCGCCCGCCTTGATGACGGCGACGCCGCCGGCGAGCTTGGCGAGGCGCTCCTGGAGCTTCTCGCGGTCGTAGTCCGAGTCGGAGTTCTCGATCTCGGCACGGATCTGGTTGACCCGGCCCTCGATCTGGCCCTGGTCGCCGGCGCCCTCGACGATGGTGGTCTCATCCTTGGTCACGACGACCTTGCGGGCCTTGCCGAGCATGGAGATGTCGGCGGTCTCGAGCGACAGGCCGACCTCCTCGGAGATGACCTGGCCACCGGTGAGGATGGCGATGTCCTGCAGCATGGCCTTGCGGCGGTCACCGAAGCCCGGGGCCTTGACGGCGACGGACTTGAAGGTGCCGCGGATCTTGTTGACGACGAGGGTCGACAGGGCCTCGCCCTCGACGTCCTCGGCGATGATCAGCAGCGACTTGTTCTCGCCGATGACCTTCTCCAGCAGCGGGAGCAGGTCCTTGACGGTCGAGACCTTGCCCGAGACCAGGAGGATGTACGGATCCTCCATGACCGCCTCCTGGCGCTCCGGATCCGTCATGAAGTACTGCGAGATGTAGCCCTTGTCGAAGCGCATGCCCTCGGTCAGCTCGAGGTCCAGCCCGAAGGTCTGGGACTCCTCGACCGTGATCACGCCTTCCTTGCCGACCTTGTCCATGGCCTGGGCGATGAGTTCACCGATGGCCGGGTCGGCGGCGGAGATGCCGGCGGTCGCGGCGATCTGCTCCTTGGTCTCGATCTCCTTGGCGGAGTCGATGAGGTGCTTGGTGACGGCCTCGACGGCCTTCTCGATGCCCCGCTTGATGCCCATGGGGTTGGCACCGGCGGCGACGTTGCGCAGGCCCTCGCGCACGAGCGCCTGGGCGAGGACGGTGGCGGTGGTGGTTCCGTCGCCGGCGACGTCGTCGGTCTTCTTGGCGACCTCCTTGACCAGCTCGGCACCGATCTTCTCGTACGGGTCCTCGAGCTCGATCTCCTTGGCGATGGAGACACCGTCGTTGGTGATGGTGGGGGCGCCCCACTTCTTCTCCAGCACGACGTTGCGACCCTTGGGGCCGAGGGTGACCTTGACGGCGTCGGCGAGCTGATTGAGACCGCTCTCCAGGCCGCGCCGGGCCTCTTCGTCGAACGCGATCATCTTTGCCATGGGGTGAATCATCCTCCGGGTATGGGGTGACACGCGTGTGGTCAGCGTCGGTGCCCGCGACGGACGGTGCGGACCGTGTCGGATCCGCCCCTCACCTTGCGACCTCAGTTTCAGATCTTGCTGGCACTCAGGGTAACCGAGTGCCAATCGCTTTTCTAGCACTCGCCCCCGACGAGTGCAAAGGATCGATGCCCGGGTACGCGACAGCGAACGCCGCAGACGAACGTCCCTCGCCGACCCGGGCACTGTCCTACCATCGAGACGCTGTCCCACCCTCCCGTGTCGAAAGGTCCCCGCATGCCCACCGAACCCGCCGCCGCAGGCGCCATCGAGAGCTCCATCGAGATCGACGCCCCTCCGGCCAGGGTCTGGGAGGTCGTCTCCGAGGTCCGCAACGCCACGGAGTGGAGCAGCCAGGCGTGGAAGATCTTCTCGCCCGGCGGCCGCACCACCAAGGGCACGTGGGCGGTCAACCTCAACAAGCGCGGCCCGATCGTGTGGCCCACCACGAGTCGGGTGGTGGAGTTCGAGCCCGGTCGCCGATTCGCCAACCGCATCAACGAGAACACCACCGTGTGGGTGTTCGAGCTCGAGCCCACGCCGTCCGGTGGCACGCGCCTGACCGAGCGCCGCGAGGTGCCGGACGGGCTCACCTTCATCTCCCGGTTCCTCACCGACAAGCTCTTCGGCGGGCAGAAGTCGTTCACCGCCGAGATGGACCGGGGCGTCTCCACCTCGCTACAGCGCATCAAGGCTCTCGCCGAGCGGGGCTGAGGGCGAGATGTCCCGCCCGTCCGCGGCACTTCTCGCCGGCGCGCTCGTCGCGACGCTCGCCGGATGCACGCTGTGGCCCGGCGGTCGGGACGAGCCGGACGAGCCCACCCGGGAGGAACCCGGCCCCACTCTGGCCACCGCGCCTCCGCCGGCCGACTGGCAGGACGTGCGCAGCGCCACCGGACTCGTGTACTCCGTTCCGCCGGACTGGGAGGTCGGTGATCCGTTCGGCGTCGACGAGGACGGCCACGACCCGGGGACGGACTGGGGTTCGGGCTACGTGACCACCGCCAACGCCATCGCGGACAGGGACTACTGCGCGCTCGGGGGTCTGAGCTTCCGGACGCTGGTCGGCATCAGTGCGACGACGCTGCCGGGCGAGGCGCGCGAGCAGGCCGAGTCCGCATCGCGGGCGATGGCCGATTCCATCGACCGCCGCTTCACCGAGGCGGGAGCGGACGTCCCGGTCCCCGAGGCGCGCAGTATCGGGGTCTCCGGGGTGCCCGCCTGGTACGTGTCCCTGCGAGGTCAGGTGCGCCCGCCGCGCAACGCGTGCACGCCGCCGGTCATCCGCTTCGACACGATCGCGGTCTCCACCCGCACCCCGGACGGCGCGCCGGCGTCCACCGTCTTCGTCCTCATGTCCGACGAGGGCGAGCCCGGGGTTCAGCCGACGGAGACGATCGACGCCATCGTGGCCTCACTGCGCTACGACAACTCGGTGTAACCGCTCGACCTCGCTGCCACCGCGCGGACTCGGCACAGCCGCGCGGGCCGGCGGGGACTCAGGCCGCCGACGCGGGGCTGTTCGGCTCGATGCCGCTGTGAGCGGCGGTCTCCACGCCGTCACCGCCCTCCGCGCCGGAACCGGCCCCCGCCTCGAGGAACCGGGCCCAGTCCGCGCCACACCGCGCCCACGCCCAGCCGGCGTCGGCCGCGGAGGGCGCCACGTCCACGGGGACCATGACGCGTCGGACGGGGACGTCCGGGCCGTCGGCGGCCTCGACGACCAGCGCGCCGCCGGAACGCTCGTAGCGGAACCACCGCTCGTCGTCGACCTCCAGCTCCAGCCGGTCCCCGTCGATCTCGAGATGCTCCACGAGCTGACCGAGGAGCTCCCGGGTGACCCACGGCAGTGTGCCGCGCGGCCGGCCGCGGACGGAGTGGTCGGCGATCCCCGCCCCGACCATGGTGGGTCGCCGGTTCACGTCGATGTCGATGCGCTCGCGCGGATCGGCGGCGAGTCCGAGCTCGGGGGCGGTGACGCGGAGCTGGCGGGGCGCGGCCAGCCGCATGACCGCGTTGACCACGAGGGGGCGGGTGATGACCTCGGGACGGATGACGACGCTGACGCCCTCGATCTCGGGCCGTGCGCACAGCGCGCCGGTCTCGCCGATGGCCTCCGCCTCGGGGAAACGCTCGGCGACCTCGTCGCGCAGGGCCTCGAGATCGGCGCGGAGGCGCGGGGGGAGCTCGGCGACGTGCGCGAGCTCGCGGAACTCCTCGTCCGCCGGAGTGACGACGATCACAAAGCTGCTCATGACTCCAAACATACTTCATTCCGCGTTCACTTGCTGTTCATCTTGCGCGGCCGTGTCGGACCCGACCTCTATCCTGTTGCCCATGACCGACTCCTCCGCGTTCGCCGACCCCCACGCCGAGCTCGCGCCGCTGGCCGCCGCGGTGGGTGCGCAACTCGACCGCGCCCGCTCGGACCTGGCCGCGCTCGTCTCCGTGCCGTCGGTACACGGGGCAGAGCCGGAGGCCTGCGAGCGAGCGTGCGAAATGGTCCGCGATCTGCTCTCCGAGCTGCCGGTGCCGGGTCTGGGACCGGAGGCGGTGGAGGTGGTCGAGACGTCCGACGGGTCGCGGGCCGTGTTCGCCCACCGCCCGGCCTCGCCGGGTCGGCCCACGGTGCTGCTGTACAGCCATTACGACGTGCAGCCGGCGGGCGACGAGGGGGCGTGGACCTCCTCGCCGTGGAAATTGACCGAGCGTGACGGCCGGTGGTACGGCCGCGGCGCGGCCGACTGTAAGGGCAACCTGGTCGTCCACCTCACCGCCCTGCGCGCCCTCGCCGCCGTGGGTGGATCCGAAGAGGACGACGACGACGAGGGCGGCTCGCCCGGGGCGGACCCGCTGGACGGCCTGGGGATCCGGATCGTCGTGGAGGGTTCCGAGGAGACCGGTGGCGGAGGGTTGGACGATCTCGTGGCCGATCGGCCCGACCTGGTGGCGGCGGACGCGATACTCATCGCCGATTCGGGGAACGTCTCGGTGGGCACCCCCACGCTGACAACCAGCCTCCGGGGGATCGCGAACGTCGTCGTCGCCGTCGACACCCTCGAGGCCGGGGTCCACTCCGGCCAGTTCGGCGGCGCGGCGCCCGACGCCCTCGCCGCGCTCCTCTCGATCCTCGCCTCCATGCGCGACCCGCAGACCGGGGCGACCACCGTCGACGGACTCGACTTCTCGGGGCGGTGGGACGGACAGGCCTACCCCGAGGAGACGTTCCGCGCCGATGCCGGCGTCCTCGGCGGCGTGGAGGTCTCCACGGCCGCGCCGGCGGCCGACCTCGTATGGGCCCGCCCCGCGGTGACGGTGCTGGGCATCGACTGCCCGCCGGTCGAGGGCTCGATCGCGGCCGTGCAGCCCCACGCCCGTGCCCTCATCAACCTGCGCGTCCCACCGGGGATGGACCCGGTCGAGGCGCAGGGGCTGCTCACGGCGCATATCGAGCGCCGCCGCCCCTGGAACGCCCGGGTGACGGTCGAGCCCGAGGCCGTCGGCCACCCGTTCCGTTCCGTGCCCGCCGGCGGGTCAGACCCGGTGCACGATCTGCTCTCGCAGTGCCTCGCGCAGGCCTACGGCGCCGAGGAGGTCGCGGAGGTCGGCTCGGGCGGGTCGATCCCGCTGTGCACGGCGCTGCAGCGCGCGCACCCGGACGCGAGCATCGCCCTGTTCGGCGTCGAGGACCCGGCGGCCGCCATCCACTCCCCCGACGAGAGCGTCGACCCCCGGGAGATCGAGCGCATCGCACTCGCCGAAGCGGCGTTCCTCCAGCGCTACCGCTGACCGGGGGCGGGGCGCTGAACCGGCTGGACGCTGAACCCACCAGGCACATCTCGGTAACAGTGTGACGGAACAGTGCGATAGTGGATGCAGTGGCGGCTGTCCAGTCCCGGCTGCCCGGAGCAAGGAGCCGCCATGACCGTCCCCGCACCCGTCGCCGCCGTGCCGAGCACCCGGCGGGCATCCGCCGCCCGCCGAGCGGGACGCGCCCTGCTCGCCACCGCCACGGCCGCGGCCCTGAGCGTCGGCCTCGTCCCGGCATCGGCGCAGGCACAGGGCCTGCCCGGCTCGATCAGCCCCGAGCAGATCGCCAACGACGCCCTCGGCACCATCTCGCCCGAGAGCCTCAGCCAACTCCTCTACTTCGGCAATCTCCCCGGCTCCTCGGGTTCGTCGATGATGAACATCGCCCACCGGCTCGGCTTCTCGCCCAACATGTTCGCCGGCCCGCCGCCGCCGTCGCCGCAGCCCAACCCGAACATCCGCGAGACGAAGTTCGTCGAGGTCCTCGAGAAGGACGGCCGCTACGAGCGCTGGCTCATCGACTCGGCGGACATGCAGCGCGGCATCACCGTCGAGGTCTTCCGTGCACCGGGCGGCGGCGCCGGCGCGCCGTTCCTCTACCTCCTCGACGGAGTGGGCTCCGAGCTGCCCAGCGGCTTCATGCAGTGGGACGCGGCCGAGCAGTTCGCCGATCAGAACGTCAACCTCATCATCCCCACGGGTGGCCAAGGCTCCATGTGGTCCGACTGGAACGCGCCCGACCCGGTGCTGGGCATCAGCAAGTGGGAAACGTTCATCACCCGCGACCTCCCGCGGATCGCCGAGCCCCGCCTCAGCGCCAACACCAACCGCGCGATCGGCGGCATCTCGATGGGCGCCGGCGCGGCCGTGACCATCGCGACCCGGCACCCGGGCCTGTACAACGGCGTGTTCGGCGTCTCCGGCTGCTACTCCACCGACGCGCTCGGCCAGATCCTCACCCGCTACACGGTCGAGAGCCGCGGCGCGACGCTCACCAACATGTGGGGCGAGCCCGGCAACGAGCAGTGGGCCGCCCACGACGCCCTCATCAACGCGGAGAACCTGCGCGGCAAGGCGATCTATCTCTCGTCGAGTACGGGCGTGGCCAACCCCGGTGACTGGGAGGCGTACAACAACGACGCGGCCAACTTCGTCGCCGGCATGGCGCTCGAGCAGGCCACGGACCGGTGCACGTGGGACGCCGACCGCCGCCTGCGGCAGCTGGGGATCCCGGCGCGCATCGACCACCTCCCCACGGGCATGCACAACTGGTCCTACTACTCGCGCCAGATCCCCGTCGCGTGGAACGCCATCAAGCACAGCGTCGGCCTCTGACCGCCGGACCGTGACGGCGCGCCGATAGGCTCGGCATCGTGAACGCGCGCCCGGATCTGGACCTGACCCTGCGACTGTCCGCCTCCGCGGCCGACTCCCGCCGGGGCATCGTGCGCGCGCACCCCGAGGTGATCCTCGCGCTGGGGATGCGGGAGTGGGACGCGATCGAGATCGTCGGCGCCCGCACCACAGGCGCCGTGGTGGCCGCCACGAAGCCGGGTTCGCCGAGCGGGATCCTCGTGGTGGACGAGGTCGTGGCCGCCAACTGCGGTCTCGGCGAGGACGCGCGCGTCACCGTACGGGCCGCGCAGGTCACGGGCGCGCAGTCGATCGAGGTGCAGGGGCTCCCGCCGGCGGGGCGGGGGGTCGCCGAGCGGGTCCTGCGGTCGGCGCTGCTGGGAAAGGTGGTGCGCGTCGGCGATTCGGTGACGCTGCTGCCGCGCGACCTCGGGCCCGACTTCCCCACCGGGGACACCACCCGGACCCTGCGCAACACGATGGGCGCGCAGTGGAGCACGGAGCTGCTCACCGTGACCGCGACCGTCCCCGACGGCATCGTGTCCGTGCAGCCCACCACCGCGGTGGTGACGGGGGCGGCGGGGACGACGGCGACGACGACGAGTCCCCTCTCCCCCGCCGGCCCCGCCGCGGGCGGCGTCCACGCACCGGGGTCGTCCGGGACCGCGGCGACTGGGCGCACCGCGGGTGCCGGGAGCGCGGGTGGGGCCGACGGTTCGGCCATCACGGCCGTCGC
>NZ_JAALDU010000082.1 GCF_014145015.1 Dietzia sp. E1
GGGCCGCCGAGCGCGCTGCTGGTGCGGGCGATGGAGCGGTTCGAGGCGGACCCGACGCTGCGGCTGGCGCGGGTCTCGGTGGACGTGCTGGGGCCCGTCCCCATCGCGCCGCTCGACATCGAGGTCCGCACCGTGCGCCCGGGACGCAGCGTCGAACTCCTCGAGGCCACCGCCTCCGTGGCCGGCCGGCCCGCGCTCGTCGCCCGCGGGTGGCGGATGCGCCGCACTCCCGACGACTTCCCCACGGTCGGAACCCACGACGGGCCGCCCGTGCCCACCACACGCGAACGCGGACCGATGATGAGCTTCGCCCACGCCGACGGCTACCTGTCCGTCGTGGACTTCTCCTTCGTCTCCGGCGGCGGCGACGAGCTCGGGCCCGCGCAGGCCTGGGGGCGTGCGCGCGTCGATCTCGTCGAGGGGGAGCGCATGACCGGGTGGCAGCACACCGTGGTGGTGGCCGACTCCGCCAGCGGGGTGTCCCTGGCCAGCGATCCGCTGAGCCACCCGGCGGTCAACTGCGACCTCGTGGTCTCGCTGCACCGCGACCCCGAACCCGGCTGGGTACACCTGGACAGCGAGACCGTCGGCGGGCCCGGTCAGGGAGTGCTCACCGACACGCTGATCTCGGACGATCGCGGGCGGCTCGGCCGCTGCGTGCAGAACCTCTACGGTCGACGCGCGGGCTGAGCTTTCGCAGCCGCCCCTCACGATGGCGTCTGGCCTGCCCCGATGCGCGGGCGAGACGCCATCGTGAGGGGCGAGGAGGGCTGTCGTGGACATCTGCAGGAGCGAGACGCCAGGCAGACGAGCGGCTGTGCGGAATCGCGACGCGGCCGCGCCGGGCGGGGATGCACGGGCGGGAGCGATGAGCCAGGGCCGGGAGCGGCTGCACACTGCGGACGCCTGGAAGGCCGCCCACAGGTCGCAGCGAACGAAGCGCGGCGGGAGAATCCGCTCGAAGACCGACCCCGCGTACGCGCTCTGGTCCCGGAGACCCACGTCACCGGACTCGTCGGCTCACTCGCGCCGCAGGTAGAGTGGCAGGTCGGCCCTAACCCGAATGCGGGCGGGCCGCCGACTCTTCCCCGAAAGCTACAGCGAGGTACCCGCGCACGTGATCACCATCGACGACCTGGAGGTGCGCGCCGGCGTGCGCACCCTGCTCCACATGGACGGGTCCTCGTTGCGGGTCCAGCCCGGCGACCGGATCGGCCTGGTGGGACGGAACGGCGCGGGTAAGACGACGACGATGAGGATCCTCGCCGGCGAGGGTGAGCCGTATGCCGGCAAGGTCGTGAGGACCGGAGATCTGGGGTATCTGCCGCAGGATCCCCGCGAGGGCAACATGGACCAGCTGGCCCGGTCCCGCGTCCTCTCGGCCCGCGGGCTCGATGTCCTCATGGCCGACATGACCGCAGCCCAGCAGCAGATGGTCGACGCCCCCGACGACAAGGCGATGGACAAGGCCGTGCGCCGCTACGGCCGACTCGAGGACGAGTTCTCCGCCCGCGGCGGGTACGAGGCCGAGAGCGAGGCGGCGCGGATCTGCAGCAGCCTGGGCCTCGAGGACCGGATCCTCACGCAGAATCTCGGCACGCTCTCGGGCGGTCAGCGCCGCCGCGTGGAGCTGGCCCGGATCCTCTTCGCCGCCTCCGACGGTGCCGGCAAGTCGCAGACCATGCTCCTGCTCGACGAGCCCACCAACCACCTCGACGCCGACTCCATCACGTGGCTGCGCCAGTTCCTGGAGAAGCACGAGGGCGGGCTGATCATCATCTCCCACGACGTCGAGCTGCTCGAGGCCGTGGTCAACAAGGTGTGGTTCCTCGACGCCGTGCGCGGGGAGATCGACGCCTACAACATGGGCTGGAAGAAGTACCTCGACGCCCGCGCCACCGACGAGGCGCGTCGCCGCCGCGAGCGCGCGAACGCCGAGAAGAAGGCCTCCGCGCTCAAGCAGCAGGCCGCCAAGCTCGGGGCGAAGGCCACGAAGGCCGCCGCCGCCAAGCAGATGATCCGCCGCGCCGAGACCATGATGAACGAGCTCGACGAGGTGCGCGTCGCCGACAAGGTCGCGCACATCAAGTTCCCGACGCCCGCCGCGTGCGGCAAGACGCCGCTGTTCGCGAAGGGCCTGACCAAGATGTACGGCTCGCTGGAGGTGTTCGCCGGGGTCGATCTGGCGATCGACAAGGGCAGCCGCGTGGTGGTGCTGGGCTACAACGGCGCCGGCAAGACCACGCTGCTCAAGCTCCTCGCAGGTGTCGAGCGCACCGACGGCGAGGGCGGCGTGGTCTCCGGCCACGGCCTGAAAATCGGCTACTTCGCGCAGGAGCACGACACCCTGGACATGGACGCCAGCGTGTGGGAGAACATCCGCCACGCCGCGCCCGACGCGGGGGAGCAGGACCTGCGCGGGCTGCTGGGCGCGTTCATGTTCTCCGGCCCGCAGCTCGAGCAGCCCGCCGGCACGCTCTCCGGCGGTGAGCGCACGCGTCTGGCGCTGGCCGGGCTGGTGTCGTCCGCGGCCAACGTGCTGCTGCTCGACGAGCCCACCAACAACCTCGACCCGATCTCGCGCGAGCAGGTCCTCGACGCGCTGCGCACCTACGAGGGCGCTGTCGTCCTGGTGACCCACGACCCCGGCGCCGTGGAGGCCCTCGAGCCGGAGCGGGTCATCATCCTGCCGGACGGCACGGAGGACCTGTGGAACCAGGAGTACATGGAGATCGTCGAACTCGCGTAACCCAGCGCAGCGAGGGCACGCGGACGTTCGCGCATGTGACCGTCGAACTCGAGCAACTAACGGACTGCGGCTATTGCCCCTCGAAAACCACACCACTCCACGAGTGGCCAAGGCGCCGCCTACATCGCACGGTACTTGAATTCTTCGTACCTCTGGAACAAATTCTCGATCTCTCGCTCCTCAATCAAGAACTCATGGTTGCTTGAGCCAATTCTCTCCCAGAACTTCCCGTCGTACTGGATTGGCGCATCGACTGCCGGCGCATGGATAGATATGACAGTGCGGATATCTCCCTCCGCTGAATGCAAACGAATCGGGCGAACGCCATTGATCAGTGCGCGCTTGAATGCGTTGTTCGATTCGGGAATTAAGTCAGTCGCCAGGATCCAATTCTTGATCGTCTCGAGCAATGTATCCAAGTCGACGCCTAGGACACGGAATTCGTGGTCTATACCGATTACGCCGTTCGGCAGACCTTCCGCAGAATCCGCAATACGTATAGGCTTAACGCCGTACTTCGCCTCCACCGCTGTGGTTGTTCCATGCGAATCCGATATGCCGACATATATTACCCCGGTCGCCCCGGGGGCAGTATTCGACATCGCAACACTGGTCTTAATTAGCTTCTCGACGAACTCCTTACGCGTCTTGAACGGCTGGACGCTAGGGGCAGAAGCAGAAAGGTCGGTGAACCCTTGCTTGAGTTCGTAAAATCGGTTCTCGGACGCAAAACGCAGATAATCTTGTCTCAGCCTCTCAGAATCCTCGCGATGGACGGAAATCTCCGGCGAGGTCCGCTCACTAAATCCATCCTGGATAGCGCCGATAAATTTACGGACCTGCGTTTGTCTTGAACTTGATTTCCACGTGCCTCCTAGATCAAGATTCTGGCCCGTCCAATATCCTTCCGTCGCCTTCACGACGTAAGCCAGGTTCGAAACCTCCCGGTCCTTCTCATACATCAGAGTATAAAATGCGCGAAATGCGATATAGAAAAAACGGGCCGCTGGATTGTTAGTGGACTTCCCCGTGTGCTGGGTCCACGACTTTCCCCCAAGTTTGGAAATCTTGCTCATTAGCTGCAAGATAGCAGTGAATTGAATAAGAAGAACATCTGGGTCAGACAATTTCGTAAGCTCGGAATCGACTACTCGGCCCACTTCGGACCCAATGTCGTAAACACTATCCCGCACCTCGGTGGAGGTATCAAACTTTCCGCGGGTAAGTATGTCAACCAAGAGATCCAAAACCAGCTGCTCGTCTTGAGAAGACCTCAAGTCATCACGGCGCAAGATCCTTTCCGAAATCCAGAATATCTCCTCGACTGGGATCCCGTCGCCTTCTGAGTCCTCTTTCCAGCGGAGCGAAATCTGAGACATTTCCGAGAGTGGAATATAATCGCTGCGCGACACATCGCCTCGGATCCCTGCGGAGATTCTTCTCACCACGTGGGAAATTTGGCTGGTGCTCCCGGCTTGTCGGACTTCCTGCATTCCAAGCTTCCTGCCAGAAGAGTTAATCCGGCGAAACGTCTCATCGACCAAGCTCGAAGAGCTTGCTTTATATGTGGAGACTGGGAGTTTATACTGAGCGACTCGGAGCGATGACTCTCTAGACATAATAGGGGTTTGCTGAACCAATTCTCCGTTGTCGCGTAGATACTTCGTCAGGCCCAACGCTTCCAAGTTGAAGTAATCTCCGTCGAACGAATACTTGTTCTCAAGAAAGGAGATTATTGCGTTGATCCGCTGGAGACCGTCAATGATTTCGTAAGAGCCATCCACCTGCTCTGACTTGGCGAGCAAGATAAGGGGGATGGGGATATCCCTCAGTATCGAGTCAATAAGTGACTCCTTCTGCGAAAGGGACCAAACGAGCTTGCGCTGATAGCGACGGTTCACGTTGAAGTAACCGCCATTATACTGCTCGAAGATCCACTCAATCCTCTGGCCTTCAACCTGCGTTTGAGCCTTAGCTGCTTTGCGAATTTCCGACATCGCTTTTCCTTACAAATTTTGTTACGTGTGGGCGTTTCCAGCCCCCGAGTTTCGTACAGGTTAGCAGGCCTCTAAGCGGATTCGCCGAGGTATCGGTCATCGATATGTGGCACGTCTTGCAATTACCTCGATGGCCCACTCGACGGGAAGCGCCTCGGAAAACTTGAGTTTTTCCACCAGTGTGGGCGGAACCGCAGGGAGCGGCCGCTCACTCTCCGGTAGGGACTCCCAGAACTCGAGCCGCTCCGCTGCAGGCCCGGTGGGCATGCCCTCGTGCAGGGTAATCGCGTCGGGCTGGACCAACCCTCCCTGCGGCGCCAGCTCCTCGCCTAACGCCGGCCCGAGCGCCGCTTGGTAACGACGATTGGCAGCACTGCCCTCGTAGGTCCACCATTTCCGGACGTTGTCCGTGGTGGTCCACACCGGGCCGTGTGGGCTCACCGTGTGACGCAACCGGTCCTCATCGTCGGCGAGCGCGGCGCGGGCGCGGGCGGTGAGCCGAATCTGCTCGGGGAGCTCTCCCAGCAACACAGCGCGCATGCCCTGCGCGACCTGCCGACCGATGTCGGCGCCCCCGAACCCGTACCGTGCTCTGCCGCCGCCCGCGGCGGGCTCCACCTGCACCCGGTGCCTGGGCCAGTTGATGTCGGTGACCTTCCAGGACCGCCCGGCGAGAAGCAGATGAATTGGCCCATCGCCGCTAGTGAGAGCCCTCCACTCCACGGTGCCCACCTCCTGCCGGCCGGCGAGAACGGTGAACTCTCGCGGCATCGCGAAGGTAGTGAGCAGGTCCATGAAATGTCGGCGGCCAAACACCCGCTCAGCATCGGGCCCGAGGAACATGGCGCCGCCGTCGACGTTGAGGTACCCGCGCTCCACGAGGAAGTCGACGATCAGCTCGGCGGGACGCTCCAGGGTGTCCACATGCATGAGCGGGGTGGCCGCCCACCGGTCCTGCCAGCCATACCGCGGCAGCGCGCCCTCCTGCAGCATCGCCGCCATGATCTGCTGCGCCACCAGGTGCAGCGGGACCGGTGCAGGGACGACGGGCTCGACGTATCCCGTGCCCCAGGCATGCAGGAGCCCCAGCGTCCGGAGCAAGTGCCGGGGCTCGGTAGCGATGAACAGGCAGTTGCGGACGGTGCCAGCGCGGCGTCCGGTCCGGCCGAGCCGCTGGAGGAAGCTCGACACGGTGGTCGGGGCACCGATCTGGATCATCCGGTCCAGGTCCCCGATGTCGATGCCCAGCTCGAGGGTTGAAGTCGCCACGATCACGCAGTCGCGCGCTTCGGCAAAGGCCAGCTCGGACCGCCTCCGTTCCTCGGCGGAGAGCGACGAGTGCGAGAGGTACACGTCCACGTCGAAGCCCCGGAGCATCGATGCGAGCTCCTCGGCCTGCCGTCGACTGTCCACAAAGACGAGCCGTTTCTGCCCCCGGTACAGCTTGGACAGCAACACAGCGGCGGAGTCGAGAGTGTCGACGGCGTCCACGACGATGTCAGCGTCACCGGCGACAGGCCGGACCGCCTCACCCACGGCGACGCCAGGCGCGATCACCCGACCGGCCCGCCCGTCGACACCGCCCTGCAACCACTGCAGCAGCTCCTCGGGGTTGCCGACGGTCGCGCTCATCCCGATCCGCTGCAGGGGCCGCCCGACCAGGTGCTCGAGACGCGAGAGCACAGCGGACAGATGCCATCCGCGGTCGTCGCCGGCAAAGGCATGCACCTCATCGATCACCACGGTCCGCAGGTTCGCGAACAGCGTGCGGTGGTCGGTCTTGGTGGAGGCGAGCATCGCCTCGATGGATTCGGGCGTGGTGAGCAGGATGTCCGGGGGGTCGGCGCGGATGGCTCTGCGGGCACTCTCGCCGACGTCCCCGTGCCACACCTCGACGCGGCGACCCATCCACGCGGTGTAGTCGACCAGTCGCACGGCGAGGTTGTTGAGCAGCGCCTTGAGCGGGGTCACGTACAGGACGGTCAGCCCGGCCCAGTCCTCGTGGGCCATGCGGGTGAGGACGGGGAAGACGGCAGCCTCGGTCTTGCCGCCGGCGGTCGGCGCGAGCAGTAGGGCGTCCTCGCCGTCGATGAGCGGCCGGACGGTCTCCTCCTGCAGTGGCCGCAGGCCGGGCCAGCCGAGGGAGTTGACCACGTGGTGCTGCAGTAGCGGGTGCAGCGCGGGGAAGCCCTGCGGGGCGCGGTGGTCCATCTAGAGCTCGATGGCGTCGGGGTCGTCGATGATTGACGACGACGAGGCCGCCACCGCGGACCGTTCGCTCTGACTGAGGTCGGACGCGTCGAGCGTCGGGGTGAAGTGCAGTCGCGGGAGGAAGTCCGGGAACATCTCGACGCGATCCAGGCAGTCGACGAGCATCCGCAGGTACTGGCGGGGTGCGATCCCCACCTGGCCGCCGAGTTTTCCCGCCACGGATTCGGCGAGCACGCGCAGGTAGGTGTCGTCGACGAGGGTGGTGATCCTCTGGGCGACGGCGGGGTCGAGGCCGACCGCGTAGAGGTCACGCACGCGCGATCCCACCTCGACCAGTCGGTCGAAGTCGAAGGCCTGGAGCCGGATCTGCGGTTGCCGGGGGTTGTCGAATCGGGGGTCGGCGTCGAACTTCACGCCGATCCGTTGGTCGAGCGGAGGCAGTCGCTTGATGCCCTGCTGTCCTTCGAAGAAGGCGCTGGTCCCGGTGATGAGCAGGTACATCCCGGGGTAGCGCCCCGAATCGAGCTCGTCTATCCACTGCCGCAGAGCATTGAGCGCCTTCTCTCGCACGTCGCCGCGCATGCGCTGGAGTGTCTCGACCTCATCCAGGACCAGCAGGAGCCCGCGGTGGCCGGAGCCGGCGAGCACCTGGAGTAGCCCCTGAAAGAAGCCCATTGCCAGGAAGTGGTCGAGTTCGCCCTTCACCCCGGCTGCTCGTTTAGCAGACGCGGCAACGTTGCGCTGACCCCCGAGCCAGGCTGCAAGCCCGTCGGCCACCTCGATCTCACCGTTGAGCAATGCGTCCCGATACCCCCGCAGGGCGAGCGGGAACACGGGCGCAGCGTCGGCGACCGATCGCAGTCTTTCTTCGAGCAGTTCGGCGCCGTCTGCTCCGGAGGAAGCCGCGTCGTCTTCCACCCCGAGGAGCCAATCGTCGAGCACCGCCCGGAATGCCTGTCGTGAGACGGCGGGGGTGCGGAGTTCTTCGCAGGCCCTCCGGTACACGGTCTCGAGCCGATGCAGGGGCGTTTCGAGTTCGGAGATCTGGACCTCGGACACGGCGAACCCGCGATCGAGGGCCTGCTGCTGGAGCCAGCGCGCGAAGAAGGTTTTGCCGGAGCCGTACTCGCCCCGGACTGCCTTGAACACTGCGGCACCACCGGCGACCTTGTCCAGTTCTTCTCCCAGGACCGGCGCCAGTCGGTCGAGGCCCACGGCGAGCTGGTCCAGCCCGTCGGCGGGGACGGTGCCGCGGCGGAGGGCGTCGATGATCGCGGTACGGCGGGCGGGGGAGACGGTCATCTACAGTCCGAACTGGTCAAAGAGGGTCTGGGACGCCAGCACCACGTCGTTGTCCTCACGCTCGAGGACCGGCATGCCGTCGACGTTGACGACCTTCTGGATCCTCGCGATGGTGCCGTTGATCTGCAGCTGGTTGAGTCTGAGCCTGGTCCCGAGCACGGCGATAGGCATGCGGCCGTTGTTGGCGGCGATGTCGCGCAGCACGTCGGCCAACTCGCGGGGAGTGGGCTTGAGTTGGTGCGCTTTGACACGCTCCTTGAAGTACGGGGCACGGCTCAGATCCGAAAATTTATCTGCGGGCTGCTTCGACCGGGCGGGTGGAGGGGAAACAGGCGACTCATCTCCGTCGAGCGACTCGAACAGCGAGACCTGGTTGGCGTCCCGCTGCGCGGCTCGTCGCGTGGAGGGTTTCGCCGCGGTCGGCTGCTCGGCCCGTCCTGCGGCGGGCTGCCCCACGGCCGTCTTGGCCTCAGCAACGGTCGGCGTCGCCGTCGCGATCGGCCACCACGCGGGCCACGGGTCCTGGACGGGCGGCCCGGCGGGGAACGGCGAGTCCTCTCCGAGCCCGTTGAGGCTCTGGACCAGGACGGCGACGGGCGCGCAGACCTCGGCGGGGGAGGCGCCGCCGTGGTAGCCGGCCTTCTTGCCGGTGTAGCGCAGGTCCTCGTCTACGGCGAGGACCGCGCTGTGATGCGGTGCGCCGCTGGCGCCGGGCGCGAGCACCCGGTTTCCGGACACGGCTCGCTCACCGTCCTGGGCGGGCGCCCCGGCGGCGGGCCGCCACCGGGCGCTCACGGCGCCGTCGGCGGTGACCTTGCCGATTCGACTGCGTTCGACCACGTGACCGTGGTCGGAGAGCAGGACCACGTCTCGTCCGACGGCGCGGGCGTAGTCGAGCAGCTTGTCCAGGTGGGTGATGCGCGAGGTGGTCCAGGTGGTGGCGATGGGGTCGGACCGGTCGAGAGCGTCATCGACGGTGTTAAGCACCGCGCCCACCACGGGGACGTGCGTGGTGTCGTAGATGGCGCTGCGGACGGTATCGCCGATGCTCGCGTCAAGGTCTGCCTTGTGGAACAGCGGCCCGTCGCTGACCGAGGGGTGGGCGGGGAACAGGGCGGCGAACCCGGTCCGCTCCTCCTGCTGCCCGCCGAGGGCCAGCTCTCCGCTGAGCATGGAGGTCCTCGACGCCGTAGTCACCGACGGCAGGGCGGAGGCGGCCACGTCGAGTCCGAGGGAGGCCAGGTCGAGCCGCTGCCAGACGGTGGCGTGACGGGTTGCCACGTCCTCGAGAAGCCCGTGCGCGGCGGCCACGGAAAGTCCATCGATCACCACCACGAGCAGCGCCCGCTCACTCCGTTGACCGGATTCGACTGGCCCGGACTTCCGCAGGGGCGCGACGACCCTGGACAGCACGTCCTCCATAAGCAGGGCGTCGCCGGCGGTGGAGCGGTCGGCCAATCGCGCACCGACGAGCGCAGCGAAGGTCCGGTCGATGTCGCGTCGTACGGCGAGGGTGCGGTCGAGGACGCGACGACCGAGCGCGTCGGGGTCCGCCGCAGACTGCCCAATCGCGGGCTTGGGATCGGCGGTGAATCCACGCCACGCCGAGTTGACGGCCCGGTCCACCCAGCTCAGCTCGTCAACGTACGCGCGCATCGCCTCGACGTGACCGGCGGAACGCAGCCGGTCGGCCATGGCGGCGGCCTCGGTCCGATTCCACCGGTGGAGCCGGACCAGCGCGGCGGCGGTCTCGAGGTCGTCGGGCCGGGAGCGCTCGGCGTCGACGTGCGCCCGCAGCGCCTCGAGCCCCCGCAGCAACGCGGTCTCACCCCCTCCGTCGAGGGCGGTGGCCAGGCCGCGGGCGTACACGTCGAGGCGTCGCTGGAAGGCACCGGGCAGGACGGTTGATCCTGCGAGGAGGGAGGCGCCACCGTTCTGCTCGAATCCGGTGATCAACCGGTGGGCCTCGCCGAGTACGGCGGTGACCGGCTGCCCGTGATCCAGTGAGGTGCGGACCGCCTTGGCAGCGGCGGCCCCCCATTCGCGCAGAGACTGGTCTCCGAGGGTGGCGCCGATGTGGTGGCTGAACAGGGCCCGCGCTCCGGTGAGTTCGGTGGGTGTGTCCTGCCAGTCGGGCGTGCGGAGGGTCTCTGCTACCAGGCCGGCGGGCAGGAGCGCCCGTGGCCCGTTCTTGGCCCACAGGCTGCGGATCCCGGGGCCCGTCAGCGTGAACGTGCGGCACAGCCACGTGATGAGCCCCGCGCGGACGTGAGATGTGAGCCGCGAGGCCAGCTCGTCCCACACGGCGTGGGCGTCGGGGGTGGCGCTCCAGGCCAGGAGGTCCGCGAGCCGGTAGTCCTGTTCAAGACCCAGCACGAGCGTGCTGATGGACCCGTAGAGGTGGTCGGCGGTGAGGACCGGAGTCGGGGTGGGGGCGAGGGTGTCGCGGTGGTCGGCCAGCGCGGTCGTGAGCCCCCGGACGTCGTCCCGACCTCGGGGGATGCGGCCGTCGGTCTTGTCGGCGGAGAACATCCCGAGCAGGGTGCCCACGGGGTCGAGTTCCCGCATGCGCCCAAGCGGCTGGAAGTGCTCCTTAACTCCCTGGGGAATCTGCTCCTCGGGGAGGTCGGTGAGCACGACGCGCCACGGCACCTCGGGATCCTTGCGGTGCCGCACCACGTCCCGGATCTCCAGCACCGTCCGGCAGCAGTGGACCGGCACGGTGAGGTCGTCAACACGCAGCTCGGTGCCGTCCCATTCGGGACGGGCGTGCATCACCAGTAAACCGCGCTTGTGCTGCTTGTCCCGGTAGAGGCCGTGGAGGAGTGGAATGAGGTCGGCGGCGGTCGCCGTACCGAGGGACGACGACGAAGTGACGCTCCCCGCTAACCCGGCACTGGCCGGGGTCACGTTCCGGACTCCTCGGCGGTGATCTCGATCCGGAAGCGGGTGCCCGTCCCGTAGCTCCGCCCAAGATCAGCGAGGGCGGTGTGGATCGCCCCTTCAACTTGGCTGCCGTGCGCCTCGAATGTCCGGCGTCGACCGGAGCCCGTGATCACCACGCCGTCTGCTCCCGAGCCGCCGCCGGTCTCGCCGTCGTCGCTGCCGGAACCAGTCCCGGAACCGCCGTTATCCCCCGGACCCGCGCCTCCACCGACGTCCCCAGTGCCGCCAGTGCCGCCGCTCCCGGGGCCGTCTCCGCCGGCGATCACCTTGTTGATCCAGTCCTGAGCGCGCTTCTCAAACTTCTGAACAGACGTGACCAGATGCTGGACGAACTCGTGGGTGTCGACCCCGTTGTCCAGGTCCTTCACGATCTGCGTGGCCTCACCCCCGAGGGGCCCCTGCTTGGCGCGTCCGCCGAGCAGCGTCTCGAGGTTCGGGCCGATGTTGCGGGCTACGGCGGCCACTTCCTCGGCGGTGGTGATGGACTGACTCGCCTCGTTGGTGGTGGCCCCGAGGTAGGTGCCAGGCCCCTCGCTGGCGGCGGCGAGGGCCGCCACGATCTCGCCGTGGTGCTGCTTCTTGCGCACCAGCGTCTGCAGCAGCTGCGTCTGCCGGCGGGCCAGCTGGAGGCGGCGCCCCTCCTCGCTCCGTCCCAGCCGATGCTCGAGCTTGGCCAGCTGCTCGACCAGATCCTCGCTGGACCGCTTGAACTCCTCTGCCTTGCTCGCCACCTCACCCGCCAGGTGGGTGAGGTTGGTGGGGGAGAGGTGACCTCGCTCGGGAATGCCAAAGAGGTGCTGGGCAGCCTGGACGGCACGATCCCACTCGCCCTGTTCGGGCAGTACGGGTTCGCGCAGCTGGTGGGACTGCTGGATGTCCTTGAAGGCCGGCGCTGCGACGGGCGTTCCGTAAGTGAACCAGCTGCGGTCGCGGGACTCGGCCCACGCCGCCGCGAGGAGGGTGGTGCAGTCGCGGTTGAGCCCTGCTTGCGGCATGAGCTTCTCGACGGCGGCCACGACCTGCGCCACCGTGAGCACACCGTCGGCCTGCCCGGACTTCTCTGTCTCGGCGAGCGCGCGGTCGATCTGCCCGGCCAGAGTGGCAAAGGTAGCGCTGGGGAACACGAGGTGCGACTCGTGGACGTCGGCCACCCGGAGGCCACCCAGCACGAGCTGGACGGACTTGCGCTCGGCAGCGACAACCGCGGCGCGGCCGTCCTCACGGGCGTCGGACCGGCGCAGCACGTCGAGTGAGACCGCGAAGTCCTTCTGCGTGAGCGCGCTGGTGGTGTCGAACCGAGGGTGGTCGGGGTAGCGCTGGTCAAAGGCCTGATCGTAGAGCCGCCGGGCGGCCTCGCGCAGCGAGGCGCCGACGGGCCGCTGCACCACCACGGAGGAACTCAACGAGCGGACTGGCGGCTGCCCCTCGGGGAACACTGCGCCCTCGGCGATGCCGTACATCTTGCGCAGGATGGCGGCGAGCTGCCCGGCGAGCTGGTTGCGCTGGGTCACCATGACCTGGCGGACCCGCTCACGGTCGCCGTCGGCGAGGTAGCTGGTGTAGCCGAGCCACTTCTCCGACTGCAGAACCCAGTCCATGGTGACGAGCTTGCCCAGGTCGTCCATCTGCTTGCGGTCGAGGAACGCGGGGACCCAGGCGAGCGTGAAGTGATCGTGGCCGTCGGTACGGAGGCGGTCGAGTCGGGCGTGGTCCTCGGAAACTCCGTGGCCTTCTTCGTCGAACGGCAGGTCCACGATCACCCGCAGCGCCCCTGGTTCGACGGGGGCGATAAGGGTGTCGGGCACAGAGCCGGGGTCGCGGACGTTGCCAAAGACGATCTCGACGGTCCGATTCGTGCCGCGCCAGGTGATCCGGGTCGAGCGCGCGCCGTCGGCCTGCGGGTCGATGGCTGCTATCCCGAACTCTTCCTGCAGCATCGACCGGAGCCGTTCGCGGCGCCGCGAGAAGGTGTCTTCGCCGCGGGCGCGCTCAAGGATCTCGTCGAAGGGCAGTTCCTCCAGCGTGATGGAAATCAGCGGATCGTGGCTGTCTGTGCCCACGGTGATCTCGGGGACCGAGGTGTTCCACTCGCGGACAGAGGCGAGCGCGCGGGTCGGCGCGTCAGAGGCGACGATCGAGACGAGCTCCCCGTGGTTGAGGTGCGCCAGGCGGCTGGCGGTGAGCGCCTTGAGCCCTGGCACCTCGGGCGCGAGAGCGGAGAGCAACAGCGTCTTGGCCAGCCGGAGCTGGGCCCGCACGCCCTTGGGCTGGTCCAGGTCCCGCACGCTCGGGTCAGCGTTCGGGAACTGGGCGAGGACGGCAGGACGGAGCTTGTCCTGCCACAGTGTGCGCGCGGTGCGGAAGCGAGCAGCCACCGCCTCGTCGGTGCCACCCTTCTGGGTCCCGTCGATGATGTAGTCGAATACCTCGCCCACGGGGATCACCTGGTCGACGGTCATGGTGTCGGCGAGGTCGACGAGCATCGACTCCATCACCTTGAGCGCAGTGCGGTCGCGCTGCATGGCGGTGGACAGGTGGACGAGGGTGTCGATGAGGACCGGACTGAAGGGGTAAGTGAGCCGGAACTGTTCCTCGGTGGCACCGCGATGCTGGTCGTCGGTGTTGACCTTGTCCAGCAGGACGGGCTTGACGGCCGGGGACAGGTGCAGCCGTTGGAACGAGGCCTCGAGAGCCTCAACCGCCGCGGCGTTCTTGGGCGTGAGGAGTCGACGGTGGGCGATCTGCGGCAGGTTGGCCGAGCCGAGCGCGATGCCGGAGAAGCGGCCTTCCTGGTGGGCGATGGCCTGCTCGCGGATCTTGGTGGCCTCGCCGGCCTCGATGGACGAGTCCTTCCACGCCTTGAGGTCGTGCTGCCGGGCTATAAAGCTGACGACCGGCACTGCCATGCGCCCCTGGTCGGATTCGACGAACCCGGTGAGCTTCTGGATCTCGCGGCCGAAGAACTCGCGGTTAGAGAAGTGGAAGGTGAGCCACAGGATCAGCTCGTCGAGCAGCAGGACCACGGCGTCGTAGCCGAGGGTCTTGGCGTGCGCGGCGATGGCGGACAGCCCCTCGGGCAGATGCAGCCAGTCGGTGTTGGTGTGGGCGGAGGTGATCCACGTCTGGCCGAGCGCGGAGACGAGCGCGTCCCGCTCGGCGCGGGACGCGGCGGGGTGTCGGGCGCGGTCGTAGGAGTCGCGGTCCCAGGTGGTGGCGGTGGCGCCGCCGAGCGCGGCCAGGTCGAGGCCGCCGGGGGTGGATGACGACGACGAGGTGACGCCGCCAGGTCCGGTGGTGGCAGTGGCCAGGCGTGCAAAGAATCGCTCGTCGCCGACCTCTGCACGCATCTGTTCGGCGTTCTCCAGCAACCCGTCGGCCATGTGGAGTACCGGCGGGGTGACTCCCGGGTGGAGCCGGTTCAGGTGCTCGAGGTACGCCGAGAAGAGGGTGTCCTCGATGGAGTTCGAGCCCAGGAAATGGAAGGGCAGCGCGAGGATCTTGCTCGACGTGGCCCGCGGGTGGTCGGCGATGTGCTGCTGGAGTTCGGCAATGGCGCGGGCGCGGGGGTCCCCGGTGAGCAGGGCGAGCAGCACCGCCATGAAATGCGACTTACCGGAGCCGAAGGAGCCCTTGAGGAAGGCGCCCTTGTTCTCTCCGGTGGCCAGGGCGCTGTCGACCAGGGCGAGCGCCTCGTCAAAGGCGTCGCCAATGGACGGGGTCACCACGTACTCGGCCAGGGTAGTGCCGAGTTCGTCTCTGGTGACGGCGTCGGAGAGTTGGAGGACGAACGTCGAGGTTCCCGAGTGCTCGGGGATCGAGAAGACATCACGCAGGGTGGGGCTGGTGCCCGACCCTGCCGTAGCGCCGGGAGGGGTGAAGGCCATGTCCTCTAGCTTTCCTTATCGGGTGTAGTGGCGGAGGCTGCGACGCGCTTGCGGCCGCGAGTTGCGGGGGCGGGGCGCCAGTCGGGTAGGTCAGCGATCGCGACGCCGGAGCGCTCGGCGAGCGAGGTGAGCTGTCCGCCGAGATAGTCGGCCCAGTCGATACCGGAGTGTGCGTCCATGCCCGAGTGCCACTGGCGGATCCACGGCATGAGCTCGGCCAGCCCGGCCACTAGCGGGACGAGCTGAGCGGGGTCGGTGTCATCTTTGCGATCGTCGTACAGCGACACCAGGGCGATGCCTTGTTCGGCGTGGTCCCAGCCGGCCCAGCCCAGCATCGCGGTGGGATCGTCCGGCCCCGAGGCACCGGGGTAGGCGATGAACCGTTCCTTGGGCACATCGAGCTTGCCTCTGGCCTGCCAGTACGAGGTCTTGCGAAAGTCGGCGGAGGTGTACTTGGGTGGCACCGGAACCTGCGCGGTCGTGATCTCACCGCGGTCCTCGGCGCGCTGGGCGTCCCAGGTGACCTGCCATTCGTCAAACTTACGCAAGCCCGAGTCCTTGAGCCGCAGCGCGGCCAGGTACGGCACTGCCTCGTCCGCCAGCAACGCGACGAGGTTGGCGAGCACGCCCGCCTGCCTCTTGCTCGACCACAACTCCAAGGCGTCGGCCACACCTGCCAACTGCGGAGCAGTCTCCGCCTTCGCGGCGAGTTGGCGAACCGATTGCGGCTGCGGATACCCGTTGGGGTCTTTCCACAGCTCGGGGTTCTCGAGCTTGTCCAGGATCCACGCGGCGAGCGCCGATCGGACCCGGTCGGCCCAGGGCACAGAGGACCAGCGCCGCTTGTACTCGGGACGCTCGAGCAATTCGAGCGAGCGGTCCTCGGCGATCAGGTCCAGGCGTCGCTGCACGGCATCGCGGTATGCGGCCGGTAGGTGGGCCGGGATCTCGGTGACCGGGGTCGAGCGGTGACGCTCAAACCACGCCGTCTCGGCCTCGCTGGCCTGCACCCTGCGCGCGAGAGCAATCTCGAACGCCCGCTCGCCCAGAGCTATCCCGGGCACCTCACCCACCGGGAGCGACAGGTCGAAGTCGGTAAACCCGTACAGGTGATAGACCTGCCAGTCGAGCTCTTCCTGCTCGGCGATCATCAGACCACGAATTCGTTCCCATTCCGCCTCACCGCGGGCGAACAGCTCCGCCGACGGGGCTGCCCCCTCGAGTAGCGCAGCTGGCTCGACTGCCGCCAACTCCTGCGCAAGCTGATCGATGCGCCGAGCACGCTCCGTCGCCGATCCCGCCGGAAGCGGGAAGTCCTTCAGCGTCGTCCCGGTGAACTCGTAGAAGTTTTCCCACGGCACCAGAGTGGTCCGGGCGCCTTTGTTGTCGACCGTGCTTCCTTTGTTGTGGCTGTTCTGCTTGAGCCAGAAGCACGCCGTCGACGAGTTCAGCACGCCCAACAGTTCGAGATGATCGTCCTCGCTCGCCCCCTCCGGCAACTTGATCACCGGCGCCGACTGCTTGAACACCTTCCCGCCGCGATCCAACACAAAATGGTTATGCGTCGCCACAAACGCAAACGCCAGTGACAAGTCTGAACTGCGCTTGCTGAAGTAGACTTCTTGCCATTCCCACCATTCCATTCCAAGGTCAACCATCGGCGTCCCGAATCGACGCCGTTTATTCAAGAAAGACCGAGCGATAAACAATAGCTTTTGAGAAGAGAGGCGCTTCAGGCCTATCGGCTTGTTTTCGGGTCCATATGTCCAAATTGCAGTCTCCGGATTCGATATCTCCCATTCACGAACGGAGTCCCCCTCGACAAGTGGAATTGTCTCTTCAATTCCCAGTCTGGCTGCGACTTGTTTTCCGCCGATCAAGTATAGAGAATCCTCACCCGTTACTGACATGATCCCGACTGATGAAGCAGTCTTCCCGAGAGACTTAGCCGTACAGCGTTTAATCTGGAGTGAGGTATTCGGTGCGGCACCGCCCTGAAGTGACCATGGATGGCTACTCAGCACTTCTCTTCGGAGGTCCAGGACACTTATCCACTGGTTCTCCTGTCCTGGAGTTCCAATTAGTTCCACGATACTGCGCCACACCGAGCCTTCTGCAGGATCCTCCGGAGCGCCCGGCTCGCCTTGGATTCCGAGGACAGCACGTAGGTAAGTTGATTGCGGACGGCGATTCCTAGAAACGATGGTGACGGTTGGAGTCCCGTGGCCAGGGATATACGCCCCGGAGGTGTCAATTACCTCAAGCAGATCCATTCGTGGAAAGAACTCTCTGACCACTGTAACGCCGAATTCCCGCATCATGAATGAGTTCGAGGTAATCTGCCCGATCCACCCCGCCCGGGAAGGATCGTGCGTCCCGGATTTCGCGAGGGCGTGGAACTGCTCCATAAAGGGGATCGTGAGTACCCACTTCCCATGGCAGTAACTGTATAGGTCTTTGTATCGCGACTTAAGGGTCTTATCCTTCACCGTGATGTACGGCGGATTGCCCACCACCACGTCGTACTGGTCTCGCGCCAACGTTCGCCGCAGCGCCGCAACGTCCTCCGTGGACAAGTGGAATCCGGTGGCAACAGCGTCCGGATCGACGGTGAGATCGCCGTAATCGAACCCGGATTGCCCGGCCGAGTCCTCACTCCACAGCAGCGAGTCACCCGCATGCACCTGTAGCGGCAGCGCGGGCACGTTGAGCAGGCTCGACCCGCCGGTCGCTTGGAGCGCCGCCACCATGAGCCGAAATTGGGCGATCGCCACGGCGAACGGGTTGATGTCCACTCCGTGGATGGAGGACAGCGCCAGGCGCACCTGCTCGGTCGCCTCCACCCCGGGGGCCTCGGAACGCCAGTAGTCCAGCATCCGGTGGAAAGCACCGAGGAGAAAGTGTCCCGACCCACAGGTCGGGTCGATGACCTTGAAGTCGACCGCCCCGGTGCGCCCCTCCGCATCGACCGACGGGAGCCGCGGAGAGCGTTCCTTGAGCGCCGGGGTCAGCGTGCGGTCGAGAATGAACTCCTCGACGAATTCCGGCGTCTGCAGCAGCGCGTACTTCTTCTTGGCGTACTCCGACAGGTCCTGATACATGTCGCCCAGGAACCGCGTATCCAATGCCGGATCGCGCAGGGACCAGACGGTCGCGTTCTCTGCATTGGCCTGCCGCCAGAACTCCACCAAACGCTGCGCCGCGTCGTCGCTCGGCTCGGCGATGTGAATTCCCGAGTGCTCGCCCACCAGGGGTGCCACCGCAGGGGAGCGCTCCAGCTGGGAGAACGCATGCCGAAGATAGCCACGGAAGCTCTGGTCCAGATTCGCCGAGAAGAAGCGGTCCTGCTCGTCCACGGCCCGCCGACGCCCGTCCGGATCCGGTCCGCTGATCCAGCGTTGGTGCGCCCCCAGCAGGTCGTTGTCCTCACAGAACCGTACGAAGACGCTCGTGAGCACCCACCCCACCGACGCCTGGGTCAGCTGATCCTCCTGCCAATCAGCCCACGTAGCACCGGTGCGCTGCGATTCCTTGAGTGCCGCGTGCATGGCCTTCCACTCCGCCGTCTTGTCCAGGTCAGCCGCGAGGCGAGCACGCATGTCGTCGACGAGATCTCGCACCACTGGCTGCAACGCACCCGTGAGCGTTTGCTGCTCCGCCGACTTCCGCCGCTTACCCGCCACCTGGCACCTGGCCTTTCACACACGCGGACCCGCGCGTTGCGGGTCCCTCGAACATCCTACGAAGGCCGTGAGAGCGGCGAGACCCGGATAGTGTTTCCGACATGAACACCGACGAGGAGCGCCATCGCGCCGTCGCCGCAATCGACGCCCAGATCGTCGCTCTCATCGAGGACGGCGTCCCCGCCGACGCTCCGCGGATCCGGGCACTCAAGGCCAAACGCGCGGTCGCGCAGAAGAGCAAGAAGGCAATCAAGAGGTCTGTCCGCAAGGCCCGAGAGCGGCAGGCCGCGGCGGCAGTGGCTGCGGCAGTGGCGCCGGCCAAGGTCCCTCCGAAAACCGACGGGCGAATCACGCTGGTTCCCGACTCCGCCGCGGACTCCAAGCGCTTGCGGTCGTTGCCCGACAAGGAACGGAAACGGATCGAGACCGCCCGGATGGAGGTCCGGCAAACTCTGACGTGGTGCGAGGAACCGTCAGCCGAAGGGTTTCGCAACGCCATCGCGAGATGTGATGCCGAGATCAGCGCCCTGATCGACAGGGGAGTGGATTACGAGGCGGACGCCAGGACAATGCTGCGGAACCGGAGGGCCCGGCTCAAGGACCTCGCCGCGGCCTTCGCCTCCAGGCGACGTAAGTCGCACCCATCGGAGCTCGAGCTGGCCTTTCTGCTGGACGCATACCTGGAGCGTCGCCGCCGGATCAGCCGGGGGCCGGAGAACGTCGTCGGTGTGCTCGATGTGCGGTCCGGCGGCGCCCCCTCGCTGGGCAAGCGGAAGTAGACCCTCGCTTACACGCTCACCAACTGCGAATCGCTGGTGATGGGGAGCGGGAGTCCGTCCACCTGGTCCGGCTGGCCCGGGGCGTCCTTGGCGCGGCCCGTCACCAACACCACCGGCCGGCGCGGGGGAGCAGTCAGATCCGTCCACCGCCCGAGCTGGGATAGCTGTGAGTACTCGGCGAGCAGCGAAGCTTCCGTGAGGACCAACGCTGCGCCGTCCGTGGCATCGACGTTGTCGAGCACCGTCGTAACGTTGGCCTCCATGACGCCGCGCACCTGCTCGGGCGGCAACCGCAGGAACTCCCCGCGCTTGTCCAGCTGGCCGCTGGTCTCGAGCAGAGAGTCCACGCTGGCGAGAACCTCGGCGGACAGGTCCACCACCTCAGCGCCCAGGTGCTCGGCCAGCTTGCTCGCGACCTCGTCTCCACGGCCGTAGGGGACCGAGACGGAGACGAACCCAGGGCTCGAGGCTGCGCGCGCCAGTTGCTCGATCAGAGGATCCTCGGTGCCGGAACGGTCGGTAACCAACGCAGACGGTGTCCGGGTGTGCACCATGCTCAGGCCGGTTGCCTGCTGCGGGTAGCGGAAGTCCCGGTGCTGCGGATCCCACGCCATCCCCGGCATGTGCTCGGCCAGCACCGCCTCCACGTCCTCACGCCTCGGCTCGCGGGTGCGCAGTTCCGGGAAGCGGGCGCGGATGAGGTCCTTGAGCAGGCCCAGGTTGAACTGGCTGGCCGCCCGCGGCAGCGTCAGCGCGAGCAGCTCGGGCAGCTCCATCGCGGTGGAGTACAGGTCACCCGTTGCGGTGAGCGCCAACTCGTCGTCGCCTGCCACCGCCAGCTCCGCCAGGGTGAGCGGATCGATCCGGGACTCCGCGTCCGCGGCGTCCGAGAGCACCGACCGGGCCGCCCCCCTCAGCTCCGTGTGGACCAGCTCCGCGGGGACGTGCCGCACTCCCGGCTCGGCGAGCAGGTCGTGCGCCGCCCGGTTGAGCTCGACCACCAGGGGACGCGCCCACTCGGGGTGCACGCTCATCCCGATCACCCGGGCGGAGCGCCCGCGCCGCAGCAATTCCACCGCGGACCCGCCAGCGGCGTCAGCACGGTGCAGGCCCAGGTCGAACATGCGCAGCACGCCCAAACGCAGTCGCTCGGAATCGCGGTGCCCCTGCTCCGCCGGGAGACTCTGCTCCACCGCGCCTGCGATCTGCCGGATGCTCGCCACCCCGCCGCGGCGCACGATCTCCCGGCGGGTGGCGGCGCGAATCTCCTCGAATGCCGCGGTGAGCGCCGGGGAGGATTGCCACAGTGCCGGGAACTTGCCCGTGAGCTGCGGGATCCGCCCCGCGCTCAGCCTCAGAGGCTCGGCGTACCGGGACATCGCCTGGAACGGATCCTCCGGCGCGCCCTCGCCCCGCCCGAGGATCGTCCGCACGAGCCGGTAATCGGAGCTGCGCGAACTGCCCGCAGCCCGCAGGAGTTCCTCCGCCAGCTCCGCCAACGTGGGAAGAGCGACGGAGGTCACGGGAGTGGGAGTATCGCGGGGAGTGACCGGCTCCCTCGTCGTCGTCCCCCCGTCACCCGCGGTGACCGACGCCGCGACGGCCGCGAGCGCCTCGCGGAACTCCTCCGCCGAGCCGAACCGCACCCCGCTGTCCCCATCGAGCAGACGGGTGAAGATCCCCGTCATCTGCTCCATCACGTCCTGGCTCCACTCGGGAGGCATCACCTCCGCCGGAATCACCACGTGACCGTCGGTGAGCGAGGGCTCGCTCACCCCGTCCCCGTACGTCGGAGTCTCACCCGTCGCCATCTCGAACAACACCACGCCGGCCGAATAACGCTCGGCCGAGGAGTCGGCGATCTGCCGCGACCGCCGACCCAGGAACGGATCGCGGTACACGCCCGTACCCACCTGGGTGTGCTGCAGGGACTCGCGGGAGGCGGAGAAGTCGAACAGGGCCAGGTGCTGGCCGCGGCCCCGCCCCACGATCCCGAGGTTGGCGGGCTTGATGTCCCGGTGCGCGACCCCCGCCGCCTCCAGAGCGACCAGCATGTCCGCCAGGTTCACGGCGAACTTCCAGAACCGGTCCTGGGAGATCCGCCCGAGCTGCAGCATGCTCGCCAGCGAGACCTCCCCGCAGTCCGTGAGCACCAGGCACGTGCGCCGGTCGTGGACGACCATCGGGCCCTCGAGCAGCGCGACGAACAGCGAGGAGTACTTGGCCGGCAGCCCCTGGCCGAGCGAGCGCAGGACCTCCGCCTCCGCGGCCAAGCGCTCCGCAGCCCGCTCGTCCCGGGCCACCTTGAGGACCTTGGTGGGCGGACCAGAATCGTCGGTGAGATCTTCCACCTGCAGGCCCACCGCCGTCGAGCCAGAGCCCAGGACCTTCTTGACGACGAACCTGCCCTCGAGCACTCCGTCGATCATCGGCCGCAGCGCGTCCATCTGCTCGGCGGCGGGCTGCGGGGTGGCGGGTCGTGCGGCCTCGGCCAGGCGCCGCTCGAACCCGATCACCGGGGAGAGCCCCTGTGTGGAATCCGAGACCCCGAACTTGGTGTTGCGCGTGTCGACCGTCGCCGAAGTGGCGTCCATGACGAGCTCGCGGAGTCCCTGGTCGAACTCGCTCGTCACCGCGGACATGTCCAGGCCGCGGTCGCGCTCCAGCCGGTCGAGCAGCGAGGAGCGGTCCGTGGCCGGGGCCTGGCCGCCGGTGAGGACGTAGTAGGCCAGCGCACCGAGGGAGAACAGATCGGCCGCCATTCGGTCCGGCGTGTAGACGCCCGCCGCCTCCGGTGCGAGGTAGACGCGGCCCGCGAGCTCGTCGCCCGGCATCGATGTGCCGGAACCCGTGGCCCCCAGGACCGTTCCCGATGCCTCGGAGGTCCCCGCGCCGGACCAGCCGTCAACCTTCACCTCGATGCGGCCGTACGCGTCGACCGGCCGGGTGGAGAGCAGTCGGGTGTCGAGCAGGACGGTGGTGGGGTCAAGACCCCGGTGCGCCACCTGGTGCCGGTGGGCGTACAGAAGGGCGTCCGCGACCTGGCGGACGATCTCTACGCGCTCCCTGGACGAGAGCTTGGCCCCCGGCAGCGCCACGTCCAGCGGGCGATGGTCCGGCAGCGCCGGGTAGATCACCACCTCGTCC
Organism: Dietzia sp. E1; assembly: GCF_014145015.1. Taxonomy (GTDB): domain Bacteria; phylum Actinomycetota; class Actinomycetes; order Mycobacteriales; family Mycobacteriaceae; genus Dietzia; species Dietzia cinnamea_A. The sequence goes on from NZ_JAALDU010000082.1 coordinate 22,699, forward strand.
GAGGTACCGCGCAGCGTCTCCATCGAGCGGGGAGCCACGATGTGCTCGTTACCCAGCCCGGAGAGCAGCTCGTACTCCCGGCGCAGCGTCCTGCGCATGCGGATCTGCTCGCCCTCGGTGGCGGCCGCCGCCACATTGAGCACCCGCGCGCGGATCGGCTCGTGGGTCTCCCGGTGTTCGCCGTCCCATTCGTGGAAGCGCGGGTCGGGGGAGTCGACGCGGTCGTGCAGGAGGTACGAGCCGGCCATGTGATCGCGGACAGTGATCCCCGCGATCTTCCGCATGGCCAGCGCGATGAGCATGCTCATCGCCTCGCTGATCCGTTCGCGCCCCACCGGCTCCTGGACGCGGTCGGCGATCGGCGGGAGGTTGGTGCGGACCTCACGGTCGGGAAAGTCCGCCGGGTCCACTCCGAAGATGTTGTGGGCCTTGTCCGCCGCGAGGTGCGAGACGACCCCGGGGTCGTGGAGGAACACCGCCTCCTGGATCCACGGCAACCGTCCTACCTTGGCTGCCACGTCGCGGATGTCTTGGTCGCCGTCCGGATCCCGCGCCATGCGGTTGATTTCTTGCTCTAGCCGGGACTTGAACCGCTGGGCTTTGCGGCGCGTGGCCACCATCGGCGAGCGCATGGTGTCCACGCGTCCGCCCCGGTCGGTCACCCAGCGGTGCTCGTCGCCGCCGAGCCGGCCGTGGTACGACTTGAGCTCGAGCAGGTGGATGCGGGACTGGCCCACCACCAGCGCATCGACCTCGTGCCACTGGCCGTGGCTGTCCTGGAACTCGAAGTTGGCCCACACCCGGTAGGGCGCGGAGTCCGGCACGGCGTTCGCCAGCAGAGCCAATCCCTGCTTCTCGTGCTCGAAGGCCGAGCGGGAGACCTCTTTCCAACGATCAGAGTTCTGAAACACGGTGAGTGGGTCTCCTCGGGGCGGATCGGGACGGACGTCACCATCGGTCACATCACGTTCGAATCGTAGTGCAGCATCCGGACGGGGCAGCTCTGAACCGAGGGGCTGGAGGTCCCTACACTGGCGACTTCGCTGACGGGGTGCCCCGGCAGGTCTACGGTGGAGGGTGTCGTCGGTGCACGACAGTCCGGGGCACCGTCGGCATATCGCCAGAGGAGGACAGCTCATGGACACCAGGCCAGTAGTCGTCGGAGTCGACGGTGGGCCGGATTCGCTACGGGCCCTGAAATGGGCCGCCGAGTACGCGGCCGCGCTCGACGCGCCCCTGATCGCCCTGACCGCGTATCAGTTGCCGGCGGTCTACGGCCCGTATGCGATGGCCGGGTGGGAAGACGCCTCCGAGTTGGAGAGCAGCGCGCGCGAGATGCTCGCGGACGCGGTGCGCAACGCCCTCGGGGACGACGCTTCGTATAAGCCGGCCGTCCTGCAGGGCCACGCGGCCGAAGCGTTGATCGCTGCCTCTGAGGACGCCCGGCTCGTGGTGGTCGGTAGCCGCGGGCGAGGCGGGTTCACCGGGATGCTGCTCGGCTCGGTCAGTCAGCACGTCGTGGCGCACGCGCACTGCCCCGTGGTCGTCCTGCCGCATTCGAGCCACGAGACCAGGTAGCGGCGCCGCCCGTCGGGGTGCGTCACACGCAGCATCCAGGCCGACCGAGTCGAGCGTCACACAGGAGACCCTTACCTGCGGCGATTCCGCGTTGACCTGAGACAATACGCCTTATGGACACTGTCATCCAGATCATCCTCATCCTGCACTTCATCGGTCTCGCCGGGATCATCGGTGGCTGGCTCGCCACCATCAAGGCGCCTTACATGGCGAAGGGCATCCTGCACGGCGCGATCCTCCAGGTGGTGACCGGACTGCTGCTCGTGGGCCTGCGCGAGATGCAGGACGCTGACCTCAACCACATGAAGATCGGTATCAAGCTGCTGGTCGCCGTCGTGATCCTCGTCGTCGCGATCATCGGCGTACGCAAGGAGGCCAAGGCCCAGGGCAGCACCGCGACCCTGACCCACGTCGCCGGCGTGCTCGGCATCGTCAACGTCGCGATCGCGGTTCTCGTCTGACGCGTCTCCCCGTATGCGGACCGCGCCCCCCGATCTCGAGTCGGGGGGCGCTTGTCGTATGGGCCGGTCACACTGGGATGAAGACCGCAACCCGGAGTGGAGGGCGAGTAGATGGATGACGCGACCCGCGATGTCCCTGGTGCACGAGTGGCCGCGCCGGAGCTCGAGGACAAGGCGGATGTGCTGGCGGATGTCGCCGATGCGATCGAGACCGTTGGGCTTGACGAAGGCAGTCGGATACTCGGCCTCCGCTACCCGTTCGTGCCCGTGGAGAAGACGTCCCGGAGTTACACGGAACGGAGGTCATTGCGTCTCTTCTACCGCGACGGGTTCGTCGACCGCTACAGCGGGACGCGTCTGGTCAACCCCGGGGCCCTACGGCTGCTCTCCGTACTGCTTCCGGAGGACTTCCCCGCGGATCCGAACTGGGCGATGTCGCGATCGCACTTCGCGTTCTGGGAGCTGTTCCCGACCATCGACCACCTGCAGCCGGTGTCCCGTGGGGGAGAGGACACCGAGGCGAACTGGGTGACGACATCCATGCTGCGCAACTCCGCCAAAGCGCACTGGACGCTCACCGAACTGGGATGGGGACTCCATCCCCCGGGCGATCACGCCCAGTGGGACGGGTTGACCGACTGGTTCGTGCGGTACCTCCGGGCGAATCCCGCTCCTATCGCGGTGCCGTACATCGGTCGGTGGTTCCGGGCGTCTGCCGAGATTCAGGCGAAGTTCGCCTGAATCACTCCATCACCGTCACTCCATCACCGCCGCGAGGTAGGCGCGGACCAGGCGGCCGCCCACGCCGGCGGGCAGCCGTTCTATCGCCGCGAGCAGCGGCGCCATTCCGCCACCGCCTCCCTCGGTCCCGGCCTCGTCCGCGTCGAGGACACCACCCACGAGCGCATGCACCTCATCTTCTGGCAGGGCGAGCAGGTCGGCGGGGGAGAGGGTCCCTGTCTCCAGCGCGTCGAGCACGTCGGCGAACCCCGTTGGAGGAACTGGATCAAGCTGCCCGCGGACCTCGTCTGCGGCCTCAAACGCCACGCGGAGGATCTCCTCGACGAGCCGTTCGGTCACCGGGGTGATGGTGAGGTGGGACGACGACGACAAGGTCCCTCGCTTCTGGCGGTAGGCGGGCTGCGCCTGGACGGCGATGCCCCTCCGGGCGCAGGCATCCGCCCAGAGGTGCGGGTGAACGCGCCGGCCGTCTCCGGCGGACTCGTCGGCGACGACCGCCAGCAGTGGGCCGGGATCGCGGTCGAGGACTCGTAGCCCCTCGATGCCGGACAACCCGTCGACCAACCGATCGGTCGCCCGGGCGGTCCGGGCGACCAGTTCACGCTGCCCGCCGTCGCCGAGTGCCTCGAGCACCGTCCACGCCGCCGCGGCGGGTTCGAGCGGTTTGGATCCGGCGAGCGCCGGGTTGACCACCGGGTAGCCGGGCCAGTCGACGGTGGCGAACCATGCCGCCCGGTGGCGTTCGCGGCCCCGGCTGAGCAGCACCGACGTGCCCTTTGGTGCGAAACCGTACTTGTGTACGTCCGCCGAGATGCTGGTGACCCGCGCGACACGGAGGTCCCATAGCGGCATCGGGTTCGGCTCGGTGGCGTCCGGACCGGCGGGGTCCGGACCGGGCCAGAACGGCAGCACCAGGCCGCCGAGGCAGGCGTCGACGTGCAGCCCGATGCGCGGATCGTGCTCGGCCTCGAGACCGGCGGCCACCTCGGCCACGGGGTCGATCACGCCGTTCGGGTAGGCGGGCGCCGAACACACCACCAGCACCGTGTCCCCATCGACCGCCGCGAGAAGCTCGGCGGCGGTCACCCGCCCCGTCCCGGGATCGACCTCGACGCCGACGAACCTCAGGCCCAGCAGGTGCGCGGCCTTGCGGAACGCCGCGTGCACCGTCACCGGCGCGACGATCGTTCCACCGTCGCCCGGCTGTCGACCGGAGACCTCGCGGGCGGCGAGGCAGGCGAGCATGCAGCTCTCGGTGCCACCGGACGTGACGTTCCCGTAGATGTCGCCACCGAGCCCGTCGCGGCCCTCGCCACCCGCGCCCGCGGACCGTCTACGGAGAATGTCGCGCACACGGTCGACTATGCCGCCGTGGATCTCGGCGACCGAGGCGAACACCGTGGGATCGAGACCGTTGACCCCGTGCGCCAACCGGGCGGCGCGAGTCGCCAGCTCGTCGAGCTCCTCCAGCCCGGAGTCGTAGACGTAACTGAGGACCCGCCCACCTGTCGTGGGTGGATCCTGTGCCCGCAGCGCGGCCAACCGGGCCAGGGCGTGCTCCCCGCGATCGGTGATCTCGAGGGCCAGGGGATCGGGGGTCATGCGCGCTCCGTCCATCGGGGATAGGACCTGCCGAGGGTCCGGATCAGCAGCAGGCTCGTCGCCGCGAGGACCGCGGGGACCAGGGAGAACGCCAGGACGATCGCCCAGTGCGCCGACCCGGGCTGATCGGCCACCCCGCCGGACCGGAAACCACCGACCGCCAGCAGGGCGAGGACGACCACCGGCCCCAACGCCATCGCGCCGGTCTCGGAGGCCGTCCACAGGCCGCTCATGGCGCCACTTCGTCGTCGTCCCCCCAAGGTGCGGTCCAGGTCGGTGCAGTCGGGCAGCATCGACATCGGTAGCGCCTGCATGCCCGCGTACGCGACGCCCGCCAACGCCACCGGCACGTGCACCCACCCACCCGGCGCGAACCCGGCCGGGACGAGCAGGAGGGTGGCCACCGTGAACAGGGCCGTCGCCGCGGCGAGCGCCGGCACCTTGCCCCGCGCGTGCGCGAGCCGCGCCCACAGCGGCATCACCAGCAACGCCGGCCC